>JAABPT010000021.1 GCA_011391855.1 Burkholderiales bacterium | reverse complement strand
TCGGGCACCGCCAGACGAAAGGGGCGGCAACAGACAAACCGAACCTACCGCCACCGCGCCACATCTCGACTCTACCGTGCAGCAGGTTCATGTTTCGGCGTCCTCGTTCAGCGCAGCGTCGCTGCGGGTGTCGGTCAGCAGTTCCAGGCCGCGGCGCGGGTCGTAGCGCCAGCGCAGGCGGCGCGCCGGCTGGTTCTGGCGCGCGGCGGTCAGCGCCTCGCCGACCCAGCCCGCGGCGCTGTGCTCCAGCGGCAGCAGCACGGTCCAGCGGCCCTGGGCCGGCAGCTCGGCCAACGCGGCATCCAGTGCGGCCTGGCGCAGCGGGTCGGTCATCGGTGCCGTTGCAGCGATCAGGCGTTCGGCCACGCGCAGGCTGCTGTAGGCCCAGCCGTGGCGGCGTTCGGGCCGATCGACCCAGGGTTGCAGGCGGCCGTCCACCCAGCGGGCCAGCGCCACGCTGCTGCTGGCGTCGCCCAATCGCGACGGTGTCTGCGCCTCGCTCCACCAGTCGATGACGCCGCGGGTGTAGCCGCCGGCCAGCTTCAGCGTGTTCATCTGCGCCTGGGTCTGCGCGGCGTAGCCCAGGCCCTCGGCTGCCAGCGCGTTGTCCTGCAGCCCGGGCGGCACCTCGGCGTCGCTGCCGAACACGCCTTCGATCAGCCGGCGCGCATCGTCGGGCATGGTGAAGCCGCCTTGGCGCAGCGCGCGGGCCGTGAGCCACAACTGGCCATGGTGGGCGTAGACATGCGCCGCCTTGGCAAAGGCCGACTTGAACCAGCGCGCGTCCGGAGCGTCGCTCCAGGGCGGCGTCAGCACCCACAGCACCGGTGGGCCGCGTTCGTCGGGCGCGGCGGGGTCGGCCTGCGGAGTGCCGTCGGCCGCACGGCGATGGCGGCGCAGACGGCCGGCGCGCTGGATGACACGGTCGATGGGCGCCAGGTCGGTCACCAGCAGGTCGAAATCTACGTCCAGCGACTGCTCCACCACCTGGGTGGCGATGAGCAGCCGACCGGCGCGTCGGGCGGGCATGCTGGCCTTGCCGAAGGCGGCCAGCACCTGCTGCTCCATCGCCAGCCGGTCGTGCAGCGCAAAGCGGGCGTGGAACAGCAGCAGCTGATCTGCCGGCACGACGGCAGCAAAGCGTTCGAAGGCCAGCAGCGCGTCGGCCACCGTGTTACGCACCCAGCACACGCACTGGCCGGCGGCCAGCGCGGCGGTGATGACGGCCTCGACCTCGGCGGCATCGCTGCTGCAGCACACGGCCACGCGCCGCTGCACGTCGGCGCGGGTGGCGATGGACACCGCCTGCAGTCCGGCGCCATTGGCGGCGGGCCAGGTGCTGGCCAGTGGGTAGGCCTGGGCCACGGCACGTGGGGCGGTGGCCTGCGCGCCACGCGCGAACGCGGCCAGCAGGGCCTGCTTCATGCGCTGCGGCAGCGTGGCCGACAGCAGGATGGCGCTGCCCCCGGCGCGGGCGTGGAACTCCAGCAGCACGGCCAGAACACCTTCCATGTACGGGTCGCAGGCGTGCACCTCGTCCATCACCAGCACCTTGCGCAGCAGTCCCAGCAACCGCAGCGACTGGTGCTTGCTGTGCAGCACCGCCAGCAGCGCCTGGTCAACGGTGCCCACGCCGGCGGGCGCGAGCAGCGCGCGCTTGTTGTGGTCGGCCAGCCAGGCGCTGCAGCGCGCCGTGGCCGTTTCGTCTTGCTGGCGCGGATCCCGTTCGTCGGCGCCGTTTGGCAGCACCCGCCCTGCGAAGTCCTCGACCAGCACGGTGGCGGCGAAGTCGGCCTGCAGTGCGCGCTGCCCGTGCGCCAGCACCAGGCTGGCCGGATCGGCGAACAGGCGACCGTAGGCCGCTGCAATGCGCCCGTACATGGCATTGGCCGTGGCCATGGTGGGCAGGGCGATGAAGAAACCGTCCGCCTGCCCACTCGCCATCAGGCGGTGCGTCAGCATCAGCGCGGCCTCGGTCTTGCCGGCACCGGTGACGTCTTCCAGCAGGTGGATCTGCGGCGCGGCGGGCAGCGGCACCTGTTCGGCCCAGCGCTGCAGCGGTGAGGGGACAGGGATGTCGGCAAAGAGTGCAGCGAACGTCATCCCCGGTGCCGCGGCGGGGGCCACCACGCCGCTGGCGTCCACCGCCCGCCGGGCTTGCGCGCAGGCGCGCGACCAGTAATCAGCCAAGGCCGCAGGGCGGTCGTCGTAGGGGAAGTGCTCGGTGTTGGAACCCAGCCAGTCGGCCAGCACGGTCAGACCCGCCAGCCACCAGGACAGCTCCTGGCCGTTGCGCAGGAAGGCCACCGGCTCCTGCGCTGCGATGGCGGCAGCAAGTTCGGCGTCCAGGAACAGTGCACGCACACCGTCGACAAAGGCCATCGCGGCGGCACGGTCCTCACGGGTGTCGAAGTGCTGGCCCCAGTGGTCACCCTCGGTCGGCGGCTGGCCATGGTGGCCGGTGCAGGCGCGGGCCCAGAAGTCCAGGCCGTCGGCGAGGTCGCAGGTGTTGTCGCCGAACCAGGCCTCGTCCACGACCCGCTCCCGCAACACCTCCATCCAGAACAACATGCCCAGGCTGTCGTGGCGCAGGGTGTAGGGCCTGGCCGGGTCGGGCTGGCGCAGGCGCAGGGCCAGGAACACCTCGGGGCATTGGCTCTGAAAGGATTCGGCGAACTTGCCCAGGTCATGCAGGGCCACCCAGAAGGCGGTCCAGCGCATCAGTTGATGCACTGTCAGTCCAATGCCGCGGGCCAGCACGTGGCGCAGGGCAGGCAAACTATGCAACATCTCCGTCGCAACCGCTGCCACGTCCAGGCTGTGCTGAGGAAGGAGGTGCCAGTTGGCAGCGTCGCCATTCGGCGCCGGACGTGCCTTGCCCCAATGGACACTGTCGGTCTCGGGCGCCTGTGGTGGTTCGGTCGTAGCGCTGAGGTTTGAGCGGGACATTGACTCATTCTGTCCAACAGAGTGGCTCAAATCCTGCGCTACTGGACAAACGATCAGTTTGTCGTTTACGCGTACACAATTCGCGGATGAATGCGAACCACACCCTGCGCCCCGCCACCCCCGCCGACCTGCCCGCCATCGTCGGTCTGATCCGCGAACTGGCGGCCTTCGAGAAGCTGCTGCATCTGGTGGTCGTCACACCCGAGTCGCTGCACCCGCACTTGTTCGGCCCCAAGCCGGCCGCCGAAGCGGTGGTGGGCGAGGTGAACGGCGAGGTGAACGTCGAGGTGTGGCCTTCGCCCTGTTTTTCACCAACTTCAGCACCTTCCTCGGCAAGCCCGGGCTGTACCTGGAAGACCTGTACGTGCAGCCCGCGCACCGCGGCACGGGCCTGGGCAAGGCGCTGCTGCACCACCTGGGCGCGCTGGCGGTGGCGCGCGGCTGCGGGCGCTTCGAATGGAGCGTGCTCGACTGGAACGAGAACGCCATCCGCTTCTACGAAAGCATGGGCGCCACCGTGATGCCCGACTGGCGCATCTGCCGCCTGGCGGGCAGCGCGTTGCAGGCTTACGCGCGCGACTGAGCCGCGCCTTCGTGCGGCGGGCGCTGCGCAGCCGTCGCGCAACAGGACATCTTGCGGCCGCTCAGGCCGCCAGCGCTTCCATCAGCCGCTCCAGCGGCATGCGCACGTTCACGCTGGCTTCGCCCACCACGGCTTGCACGGCATGCTTGCTGTCGGTGGTCTCGCGGCGCACCGGCGTGGCCAGCGGCACGCCGCGTTCGTTGGTCAGACAGGCCACCACCGGCGCCGTGATGCTGGGGCCGCGCGCCACCACCACCGCCAGCTCGCCCGACGCCAGCCGCACGTGGCAGCCCGGCGGGTAGATGCCGAATTCCTTCACCAGCGCCGCCGTCATGGGGTGGCCGGGGTCCTGCATGAACATCTGGCGGCCGGCCACGTCGGCGGCCAGTTCGTCGCGCGTGCTGCGCGCCGAGAGCTTGCTCGTATAGACGTCGGAGCGGCGCGCCAGCGAGGCCAGTTCGCCCACGTCGCTGCAGCCGCTGGGGTAGCCGCTGCCGTCTTCCATCTCGTGGTGGCGCAGCACGGCGTTCAGCCAGTCGCGGTCCGCCACGCCGGCCTGTTCCAGGAGGCGCACGCTGCGCATCGGGTGCGTGCGCAGCTCGGCACGCTGCTCGTCGCTGGGAGCGGTGCGCTGGCGTGCCAGCTGGCCCTGCAGTTCCAGCATCGACAAGTTCATGGTCAGCGCCACCTTGAAGACCCGTTCGGTCTGCGCCGGCTCCCAGGCCAGCCGCGTGGCGACCAGGAAGCTGGTGATGGCCGTCTGCAGCGAACGGTGGGCGCCATGGGCCATGTCGGCATTGGCGCCGCGGCGCAGCACCTGGAAGATGGCCAGGTCGGGGTCGCGTTCGATCAGCGCCTGCACCGGTTCGGCCGCCGATGCCAGTGCCGCGCCGAAGCTTTCGCCGCGGGCCTGCAGCAGGGTCTGCGACACCTTGGTCATGCAGCCGTGCCACAGGCCTGGCAGTGCTTCGCGCGGCGCCTTGAGGATCTCCTCGCGCGCCGTCTGCAGTTCGGCCAGGTCCACCAGCGCGCCGCGGGTGAACAGGGTCTCCAGGTGTTCGTGGCTGTCCACCTGCTGGCCGCGCGCCAGCAGCAGGGTGCGGTCGGCGTCGCGCACGTTGAAGGGCAGCGGCGCCCCCACTTGCAGGCGGTGCTTGACGGTGTGGAGTGCGGCGAATTGCATGGCGGGACGCTTTCTGCGGCGGTGGCACCGGCCCCGGTGGGGGCGGCATGGAGTGGCTTGTTTTTCGGCAGCCGCGCGCCGAACTTGACCAGCCCCCATGGCCCGGTGGTGCGGCGGTCCGGCTGCCCGGCTGTCCGGCGCGGACTTCGGGCAGGCCCGTGCCCGGCCGGCCGCGTGGCGCGCTTATGCTGGCGGCATGAAAGTCGTACCAGCCCCAGCCACCGCCGCCCCCAGCCCCGACGACGCCTATGCGCAGTTGCACGCCGGCTTTCGCTGGCAGGTGCCTGCGCACTTCAACATCGCCCAGGCCTGTTGCGGCCGCTGGGTACGCCAGCCGCGCTCGGCGCGCCGCGTCGCCGTGGCGTGGGAACACGAGGACGGCCGCGCCGGCACCTTGAGCTATGGCGAATTGCAGGTCCAGGCCGACCGCCTGAGCCATGCGCTGGCTCGCATGGGCGTGCAGCGCGGCGACCGCGTGGCCATCGTCATGCCGCAGCGGCCCGAGACGGCGGTGGCCAATATGGCGATCTTCCAGCTCGGCGCGGTGGCCATGCCGCTGTCCATGCTGTTCGGCCCCGACGCGCTGGCCTACCGGCTGCAGGACAGCGGGGCCCGGGTGGCGATGGCCGACGAATCGTCGATGGCCAACCTGCGCGCCGTGCGCGCTGAATGCCCCGCGTTACGAACGATCCTGGCGGTGGGTGGCGCGGCCGGGCAGGGCGACGCCGACTGGCGCGACGCACTGGACGCAGCCAGCGCCGCACCGTTCCCGCCCATCGACACTTCCGCCGACGATGCCGCCGTGCTCATCTACACCAGCGGCACCACCGGCCCGCCCAAGGGCGCGCTGATCCCGCACCGTGCGCTCATCGGCAACCTCACTGGTTTCGTGTGCAGCCAGAACTGGTTCGGCGCCGGCCGCGACGAGGTCTTCTGGAGCCCGGCCGACTGGGCCTGGACCGGCGGCCTGATGGACGCGCTGCTGCCCACGCTGTATTTCGGGCGCCGCATCGTGGCCTTCCAGGGCCGCTTTTCGCCCGAGCGTGCTTTCGACCTGATGCAGCGCCACCGCGTGACGCACACCTTCCTGTTCCCCACCGCGCTGAAGGCGATGATGAAGGCGGTGCCGGCGCCGCAGCAAACGTATCGGCTGCGGCTGCGCGCCGTCATGAGTGCCGGCGAGGCGGTGGGTGACGCCGTTTTCCACTGGTGCCGGCAGGCTTTAGGCGTCACCGTCAACGAGATGTTCGGCCAGACCGAGATCAACTACGTGGTTGGCAATTGCGGCAGCTACGTGGACGGGCAGGGCCGCCGCCACCCAGGCTGGCCGGCACGCCCCGGCAGCATGGGCCGCGCCTACCCGGGCCACCGCATCGCCGTCATCGACGACGAGGGGCTTGAGTGCCCACGTGGCACGCCCGGCGACGTGGCGGTGCACCGGCAGGACGTGCACGGCCACCCCGACCCGGTGTTCTTCCTGGGCTACTGGGGCAACGAGGCGGCCACGCGCGCCAAGTTCACGGGCGAGCCGGCCGGCAGCTGGTGCCGAACCGGCGACACCGCGGTGATGGACGCCGACGGCTACCTCTGGTATCAGGGGCGCAGCGACGATATCTTCAAGGCCGCCGGCTACCGCATCGGGCCCAGCGAGATCGAGAATTGCCTCGTCAAGCATCCGGCGGTGGCCAATGCCGTGGTGGTGCCCAAGCCCGACGCCGACCGCGGCGCGGTGGTCAAGGCCTATGTCGTGCTGGCGGCCGGGTTCAGCGGCGACGAAGCGCTGGTGCAGTCGCTGCAGCAACACGTGCGCGGGCAGCTGGCGCCCTACGAATATCCGAAGGAGATCGAGTTCATCGACGCCTTGCCGATGACGACCACCGGCAAGGTGCAGCGGCGCGTGCTGCGCCTGCAGGAAGAGGAGCGGGCTCGCGCCGCTGGCCTGCCTTGAGCCGGCACGCGCCGGGCCAGCCGGGCCGGACGGTGGGTCTTGGTTCACCTTCGCTGGGTGGCGTGGCCATGGTGCTGACTGCGGCCGTGCTGTGGGGCAGCACCGGCACGGCGCAGAGCTTCGCGCCACCGCAGTTGTCTTCGTACTGGGTCGGTGCGTTGCGACTGGCGGTGGCGGGTGTCTTCTTTGCGGTTTGGCTGTTGGCCACCGAACGGCGTGCGCTGGCGCCGCGTGCGGTGGCCGCGCTGCCCTGGCGACCCATCGCAGCGGCGGGGCTGTGCATGGCGGTCTACAACCTGGCTTTCTTCGCTGGCGTTCGGGCCAGCGGCGTGGCGGTGGGCACGGCCATCGCGCTGGGCAGCGCGCCGGTGTGGGCCGGCTTGCTGCAGTGGCTGCGTGCGCGGCGTTCGCCCGCGGCCGCCTGGTGGGGCGGCACGGCGCTGGCGGTGGCCGGCGGCGCGCTGATGGTGCTGGCGCCGGCGTCCAGCGGCACGGGCGGCACGGGTCTCACCACGCCCGGCGTGGCGCTGTGCCTGCTGGCCGGGCTGAGCTACGCCGTTTACGCGCAGGTCAACCAGCACCTGGTGGCGGCGTCGTCGGCGGCCGCCGTCACTGGTGCTGCCTTCACGCTGGCCGCGCTGCTGGCGCTGCCGCTGGCCTGGGTGCTGGCGGGACCGCCGGTGCTGGTGCTGCGCGACCTGTTCATCGTCGGCTGGCTGGGTGTGATGAGCACCGGCGTGGCCTATCTGCTGCTCAGCCACGCGCTGCGCCGCATCGGCAGCGCCACCGCGGTGGCCTTGTCGCTGGGGGAGCCGGTAACGGCCTTCGCGTTGGCGCTGCTGGTGGTGGGTGAACGCCCCGGCCCGGCGGCCTTTGCCGGGCTGGGCGCCGTGCTGCTGGGGCTGGCGCTGGTGGTGCGCGCGGAGCTGGCAGGGACGGCCTCACGGCCGCGCTGACCCATCCGCGCACCGGGAAACGCCCGCTCGTCCGTCAGCGCGTGGCCCGGGCGCGGCCTTGCGGCACACTTCGCCCCTTTCCCAGCCACAGCACCGCGCCATGCAGACGATTCCTCTCGGCCGTTCCGACCTCCAAGTGACCCCCATCTGCCTGGGCACCATGACCTTCGGTGAACAGGTCGGCCGTGGCGAGGCGCACCAGATCCTGGACCGCGCGCTGGAACGCGGCATCAACTTCATCGACACCGCCGAGATGTACGCCGTGCCGCCGCGGCGTGAGACCTTCGGCGCAACCGAGACCATCATCGGCCAGTGGTTCGCCGCGCGCCCGGGCGTGCGCCAGCGCGTGGTGCTGGCCACCAAGGTGGCGGGGCCTTCGCGCAATATGGACTGGATCCGCAACGGCAGCACCAACCTGACGCCGGCCGACATCGTGCAGGCCTGCAACGACAGCCTGCAGCGGCTGCAGACCGACGTCATCGACCTCTACCAGATCCACTGGCCCAACCGCAACGCGCCGAGTTTCGGCTCGCTCTATTTCGACCCCGCCAAGGATCAGGACTTCACGCCCATCCTGGAGCAGTTGCAGGCGCTGGCCGGGCTGGTGCGCTCGGGCAAGGTGCGCCACATCGGACTGAGCAACGAAACGCCCTGGGGCGTGAGCGAATTCGTGCGCCTGGCCGAACAGCACGGCCTGCCGCGCGTGGTGAGCGTGCAGAACCCGTATGCGCTGGTCAACCGAGCGCTGGACAACGCGCTGGACGAGACGCTGTACCGCTGCGGTGTTTCGCTGCTGGCGTATTCGCCTTTGGGCTTCGGCACGCTCACCGGCAAATACGACCCGGTGGGCCTGGACGAGTCGCATCCCGAACTGGGCCGGCTCACGCGCTTTGCCAGCATGCGCCAGCAGCGCTGGGCGCGGCCGGAGACGCTGGCCGCGGCGCTCGAATACAACACCCTGGCGCGCCGGCACGGGCTGACACCCACGCAGATGGCGCTGGCCTTCTGCTACCGCAGCTGGCGTGTGGCCAGCACCCTCATCGGCGTGACTTCGGTGGCGCAACTGGACGAAGACCTGGCGGCCTGGGACACAGACCTCTCGCCCGAACTGCTGAAGGCCGTCGACGCCGTGCGTTGGCGGCTGCGCGACCCGGCGCAGTAGGGCCCGACGGCACGCAACTCGGCGCCGCGGCCGGGCCACAGCGCGCTCCCTGGCGCCGGGCCGCGTCGGCGGCGTGGCAGACAATCCGAGACTGTTATCAATCCATCACCTCCATGGCCCACCTCATCGTCCACGGCGGCCAGCCGCTTTCCGGCCGCATCGTTCCTTCGGCGAACAAGAATGCCGTGCTGCCTATCCTGTGCGCCACGCTGCTCACGCGCGAACCGGTGCGGCTGGTCGGCATCCCCGAGATCACCGACGTCAAGAAGCTGCTGGAGATCTTCCGCACCCTGGGCAGCG
>JAABPT010000020.1 GCA_011391855.1 Burkholderiales bacterium | reverse complement strand
CGCGGGGTAGATCTGGCACTTCAACTTGCCGGCGGATTCCTTGGCGAGGCTGTCGCACCACGGCTCCAGCACGCCCTTCTGGTAGTTGGAGTTCGGCGGCAGGAAGTGCGAGACCTTGAGCGTCACCCCCTGCGCGTACAGGCTGGACGAAGCCAGGGTGAGGGCAGCACAGACGAGGCGGCTGACAGGGGTGCGGGAAGTCGGCATGGGGTTTGTCTCCGTTGATGTATCTGGGTTGGCGACCGGCTTGTCATCTCAAGCCACTGTCTTGCTCACATGTGTGTGATTATTTTGCTTAGATGTGAGTAAGTCAAGCGTCGGCAGTGGCTGCGAACTTAGGAGTTACCCTGAGACTGGACGGCGTCCCACCCGCCGGGAGGCAGCGTGCAGTCGTTGAATCGCTGCGCGACGCAAGTTCACTATGATGTGAGCCAAGACGCTATTGACGCCCGCCACAGCCGAACGAAAGACCAACGAGGAAAGAGCATGTCGACCGCATTGCGTCACCGCAATCTGCCCCAGCTGATGCTGCAGGCGCGCGAAGCGCTGATGGCGCAGTTCCGGCCCATCCTGAACCAGAACGGTGTGACGGAACAGCAATGGCGGATCATCCGGGCGCTGCTGACGCACGGGCCACTGGAACCACGTCAGCTGTGCGAGCTGTGCCAGATATCCAGCCCCAGCATCGTCGGCGTGCTGCTGCGAATGGAGGAGGCCGGCCTCGTCGACCGCGAGCGGATGGCCGATGACCAGCGCCGCGTCCGCGTCTCCGTCACCGCACGCAGCCGCCAGCTCGGGCGCCGCATGATTCCGATGATCGAAGAGCGTTACGCAAGCATCGAGAAAAAGGTGGGCGTCGAGACCTTGCAGCAGGCCTATGACGTGCTCGACGCGCTGCTTCGGCCACTGGGTAGCGCGCCCGCCGACGTCGCCGAAGCCGAAGCCGACCCGGCTCCACTGTCGCGCCGACGCCGGTCTTCGGCAGGGAAGACTTCGGCTTGGTGATTTATCGTGTGGGTCAAACCCGGCTCACCGCATGACGCGGCTCAGGACAGGTTCGCCCTCGGACTCCGCGCGCAAGGCTGCCATGAACTCCAGGCAGATCGGCTCTTCCATCGATTCCGCCGCGCACAGCACGCCGATCTCGCCACGAGGTGTGCCGAGGTGTGCGTCGAGCCTCACCGCCAGGTTCCACCGAACCAGTGAACGACCGATGCCGGCAGGGACCATCGCGATGGTCTGGTTGTCGCTCAGGATCTCCGGCAACGGTCCCAGCGAGGCGAGCGACACCGGGTGCAGGCGCGGACGCATGCCTGCGTCCTCGAACAGCACGTCGAAGATCTCGCGCGTCCACACACCAGGCGCCGCGCGCATCCAGGCGTAGCCGCTGAGGTCTTCGAGTGTCAGTCCCTGGCGCCCGACCAGCGGGTGTCTCGGTCCGGCGATCACGATGGCTTCGTCGGGTCGCAGGGCCTCGAAGCGCAGTTTCGCGGGCAAGGGTTGCGGACGCCGGCCCAGCACCAGGTTCAGGCTGCCGGACAACAGCTCCTGCACCAGGTGGTCGGCGGCGTCCTCGACGATTTCCACCCGCATGTCCGGGTGGCGGGCACAGAAGCGCAGCACGCGCTCACCCAGCACGGCGGAAGCGACCGCCGTGATCACGCCGACCCTCAGGAGGCCGCTCGCGCCTTCCTGCAGCGTGGCCAGCGCCTGCGTCGCGGCCTGCAGCGCCTCCAGCATGTTGCGAATGACCGGGATCAGGATCGATCCACCCGCTGCCAGACGCATGCCTTTGGAGTAGCGCTCGAACAGCCTCAATTCGAGCAACTGCTCCAGTTCGGCGATGGCCTGGGTCGCCGCCGGTTGGCTGAGCCCCACGTCCTCGGCGGCGTGCTTGAGGTTGCCTTGATCGGCCACCGCGACCAGCAGTTGCAGGTGCCGCAGGCGCGCCTTGGCCATCAGGCGCGAGAACATGACGGCGGGCGAAGGCGGCTACCCCAAGCTCGACGAGCACAAGGCCGAGCACCAGGTGATGCTCGACGAACTGCAGATCCTCCGCGAACGCCTGGCCAGGACCGACCCTGGCAGCCCTCCGGCGTGGCCTGGCTTCGCCGTCCACAACTATGTGCTGGGCGTGACCGTGGGGCACATCTGCCACAGCGACATGGAATACTGTGCCCATGCCCGACAGGCCACCGCGGGCCAGGCCGGAGCCTGGCCCACGCCCTGATCGCGCGTCCCGGCCACTCAGCCGGCGTGTCGGATCGCGTTGGTGGCAGGAGGCGACCATGGCCAGCGAAGGACCGATGACCACCCTGCCGGCACCCCAGAAATAGGGTATTTCCTGCCAAATTAGCAGGCGACCTGCCCCTACGATGAATTGGGTACGGCAGGGACTCTTCGACCCTGAGCACTGCAAAGGAAATTCAATGCGTTTCGGTCTATCGCTGCTGTTGTGCGTGTCGCTTTCGGCCCTGGGGTCGCTGGCCGGTGCGGCCGAATTCGGCACCCGTGAAGAAGCGGTGGCGATGGTCAAGCGGGTGCAGGCCAAGTTCAAGGCCGAAGGCGCCGAGGCCACTTTCAAGGCCGTGTCGGACAAGTCGGTCGCCGACTTTCACGATCGTGATCTCTACCCTTTCATTTACGACTTCTCGGGCCTGAACGTCGCGCACGGCGCACGGCCGGCGCTGATCGGCAAGAACCTGATCGCGCTGAAGGACCAGGACGGCAAATTCCTCGTCCGCGATATGCGCGACATCGCGCAGACCAAGGGCAGCGGCTGGTACGACTACAAGTGGCCGAATCCGATCAACAACAAGATCGAGGACAAGGCCAGCTATGTCGAGAAGATGGGGGACTACTGGGTTGGGGTGGGCGTCTATCGATAGTCGCTGATCCGACGCCGATCGAGCGGTCGAGTCGCATCGGCATGCACCCACGATGAACCCGACCCGTCGATGGCCCGGCCGCGGCCGCTTCGACGACCTGCCGATCCAGCTCAAGGCGTCGCTGGCCTCGGCCCTGTTGCTCGTCTGCCTGCTGGCCCTGGGGGCCCACGCCTATCTCACGTCGACACGCTCGGCCGCCGGACTGCAGGTGCTGTCGGGTGAACTGGTGCCCAAGCAGCAGGCCTTCGCCGACGTCGGCGACGCGGTGGTCGCCACGCACATGAAGATCTTCCGCCTGGTGTCGTGGGCGAGCAATGGCGTCAGCGACAAGGTGCTGATGCCGCTCGAGGCGGAGATCAGTGCCGAACTCGACGCCTCGTCGGAGCGCATCGCGGCGCTCACCCGGCGGCCCGACCTGTCCGACGACGAGCAGCCGGCGCTGCAGGATCTGCTGTCGAAGTGGCAGAGCTGCAAGGCGCAGGCGCGCGACACCATCGACGTGGCGCGCACCGACGCCCCGATGGCCACCATGATGATCGGCCAGACCGACGACAGCTTCGGGGCCGTCGACGCCGACCTGCGCAAGATGTCGCAGGCGCTGGCCGCCAAGGCCCATGCGCTGCAGGGCCGGCTGTCGTCGGAGGCGCAGCGCAACCAGCAGGTGGTCGTCTGGGTGACGCTGCTCGGTCTCTTGATGAGCGTCGTGGTGGCCGTCGTCATCGGCCGTTCGATCGTGCGGCCGATTCGATCGATCACCGACGTGATGCAGCGCCTGTCGGCCGGCGAGATCGACGTGCCCGTGGACCAGGGCCAGCGCCGCGACGAGATCGGCCAGATGGCGCAGGCCATCGACGTGTTTCGCAGGAACATCATCGACAAGCACGCCGTCGAGCGGACCCTGGCCGAATCCATCGAGGCCATCACCGAAGGCTTCTCGCTCTACGACGCCGACGACCGGCTGGTGGTCTGCAATTCGCATTACCGCGAGATGTTTGCCTACGGCCCGGACACCGTCACGCCCGGAATGACCTTCGAGCGTATCGTCAGCGCGGCCGTCGGCCGTGTCGTCATCGACGGTGCGGGTGACGGCCCCGCCTGGCTGGCCGAGCGCATCGAGCGCCACCGCCACCCCACCGGGCCACATGTGCAGCACCGGTCGGACGGGCGCTGGATCCGGGTCAGCGAGCGCCTCACCGCAGCGGGCGGCGTGGTCGCCACCTACACCGACATCACCGAACTGAAGAGCCGCGAGGCCGAGCTGGACCGCGCCCATGCCCAGGTCAGCGCCTTGAACGAAACGCTGCGCAGCGATAACCAGCGCATGGAAGGCGAGCTGGACGTGACCCGGCGCCTGCAGATGATGCTGCTGCCGACCCTGGAAGAACTGCAGCAGGTTCAGGGTCTGGACATCGCCTGCCACATGCAGGCCGCGCTCGAGGTCGGCGGCGACTATTACGACGTGCTGCAGCACGAAGGGCGAGTCAAGATCGGCATCGGCGACGTCACCGGCCACGGCCTGGAAAGCGGCGTCGTGATGCTCATGACCCAGGCCATCGTGCGCGCCCTGCTGACCAGTGGCGAAGCCGATCACGTACGCTTCCTGTCCGTGTTGAATGCGGCGCTGTACGGCAACGTGCAGCGCATGGGCAGCGACAAGAACCTGACGCTGTGCCTGCTCGACTATGCCGACGGCGAGGTCAAGGTCAGCGGCCAGCACGAGCAGGTGATCGTGCTGCGGCGCGACGGCACGGTGGAATGGGTCGACACCATCGACCTCGGCTTCCCGATCGGGCTGGAGCACGAAATCGCCGCCTTCGTGAGTCAGACGACTGTGCGGCTGCAGCCCGGCGACGGCGTGGTGCTCTACACCGACGGCGTGACCGAGGCCGAAGACATGACCCGCCAGCAATATGGCCTGGAGCGGCTGGCCAGCGTGCTGCAGGCACACTGGGCCCGGCCGGCCGAGGCCATCAAGCAGGCCGTGGTGGCCGACCTGAAGCGCTTCATCGGCGCGCAGAACGTATACGACGACATCACGCTCGTGGTGGCGAAGCAGACCTGAAAGGCGAACGGACCATGGCACAGACATTCGGTGATTTCGTCGAGTTGCTGGAAGGCGAAGGCGAGTACCTCAAGATCGGCTTCCACCCCACGTCGATCCCGCTGCAGCAGCGCTGGCGCAACAACGGGCTGTCGGCGGACTTCCTGGCGGATTACCTGAGCACCTTCTTCCCCGGCGAAGACCTCGCGTCGGCCGAACGCCAGAGCCAGATCAAGGACGCGGTGGGCTATGTCGCCAACGAGCTGCTGGAAAACTGCATGAAATACAGCCATGCCTCGAAGCGGCACCTGGTGAGCATCGAGATGTTTCTCGAACCCGGCGCCATCACGCTGTACACCAGCAACGGCATCGCGTCGGCCCGCATCGCGCCGTTCCAGGCTTTCATTCAGCGGCTGCTGACGGAAGATATCGACGCGTTGTACACCGAGCAACTCGAACGCAACGCCGACACCGATGCGGACGACGGCAGCAGTGCGTCCGGCATGGGTTTCCTGACCATGCTCAGCGACTACGGCGTGAAGATCGCCTGGAACTTTTCCACCCCCGCCCAGCCCGGCGACGAAGTCGCCGTGACCACGATGGTGCGCATGCCGCTGTAGACCGGCACGGCGCCCTTGCGCCGCACGCGGCAGATCTTCAACCCACACGCAAAGACCATCGCCATGGACATCACGCATCAGGACTACCAGGTGCAGTACGACGAGGCCGCCGCCACCGTGCGCTGCAGCGGGTCGTTCCGCCTGCATGGCGACGAATACAAGCCGGTGCTGGACCTGCTGACCCAAGCCGCCGACGCCAAACCCGCCTCGCTGACTTTGGACCTGCGCGAGCTGCAGTTCCTGAACAGCTCGGGCATCAACACGCTGTCGAAGTTCGTGCTCCAGGTGCGCAAGCATGGCGCCAGCCAGGTGCTGGTGCAAGGCAGCACGCGCTACCCGTGGCAGGAAAAGTCGCTGAAGAACCTGCAACGCCTGTTGCCGGCGCTGCAACTGGACATCGTGTGAGTTCCGGCGACGCCCCCGCACCAGAACCCGGGGCGTCGCGGGACGAGCTGCTTGCGGCCGGCGAGGCGCTGCGCCTGCGCGTGCTCGAACTCGAACAGGAGAAGCGCGACCTGGAACTGATGCTGGAGAACTCGGCCGCGCATGCGGACCATGTCTCCGAGGCGCTGGAGACGGAACGCAACGACCTGGCGACCATGCTCGAGATGACCACCGAGCATGCCGACACGGTGGAAGAGGAATTGCACGAGCGCGCCACCGCGGCGCTGGAGCGCAGCGCCCGCGAACTGCGCATGATCCTGGAAGCGACACCCGCGCCGGTGATGATCGCCCGACTGGCGGACGGCGAGATCGTCTACGCCAACGTGATGCTGGGCACGCTGTTTCAGACCGGCCCGCAGCAACTGGTCGGCATGAAAACCGTCGACCTGTATTTCGAAGCGGCAGACCGCCAGCCGGTGATTCGCGCGCTGCAGGCCGAACGCGCGATCGACCACCACGAGGTGCGCTTCCGGCGGCTGGACGGCTCGCTGGTCTGGGTCGACATCTCGCTGCGCCTGCTCGACTTCAACGACGAGCCGGCCATCCTGTCGGCCATGCACGACATCACCGAGCGCAAGGCCGCCGAAGAGCGGCTGCAGCAGCAGGTGGAGGCGCTGCGGTTGGAACTGGAAGAGACCAGCAAGGACAGCGCGGTCGCCAGGAGCACGGGTACGACCCGGTTCGAGAACCTGGACGCCGCGGTCATCGAGCGCGGCACCACCGAGCTGATTGCCGTGCACTCGTTTCGCGGCGGCAATGGCAAGACGAGCCTCACGGCGAATGTCGCCGCGCTGCTGGCTGTGGCCGGACAGCGTGTGGGTGTCATTGACGCCGACATCCAGTCGCCCGGGCTGCACCTGTTGCTGGGCCGCGCGGGCAAGATGCCGGGCAGTGCGCCGGGCAGTGAATCGGGCAGTACGCTCAACGACTATCTGCTGGGCAACTGCACGGTGGAGCAACTGGCGGTGGATGTCACCGCCTACCTGGGCCCGCCGGTGGCGGGTCGGCTGTTCCTGATTTCGGCCAGCCTGAACCCGGGCACCATGGCGCAGGTGCTGAGCCAGGGCTACGACGCGCAGCGGCTCACCCGCAGCTTCCACGAGCTGGGCCAGACGCTGGGCCTGGACACCCTGCTCATCGACACCCACCCCGGCCTGAACGAAGAGGCCTTGCTGACGATGCGCGCTGTGGGCACGCTGATCGTCGTGCTGCGGCCCGATACGCAGGACTTCGAAGGCACCGGTGTCACGGTCCAGGTGGCACGCCAGCTCGAAGTGCCGCGTGTGCTGCTGGTCGTCAACCAGGTGCCGTCGGGCAGCCCGTTCCAGGCCGTCCGGGCGCGAGCGCAGAAGACCTTCGGCAGCGAGGTGCTGGCCGTCATTCCGCAGTCAGCGGAATTCATGGGCTTCGACGAGGATGTGCCATTCGTGCTGCGGCATCCGCAGCACCCGGTCAGCCTGGCGCTGCAGCAGGTAGCGCTGGCGATGCAGCGCGCCAAGGTCTGATGGCCCCCCCGGTCCACCGAAAGCTGCTGGCGTGAGCCCCTACACCCGCATCCGCCACCTGCTGCACGAAGTGGTGTGGGTCTATCTGCGGCCCTACTGGAAACTGCATGCACTCATCGCCGTGGGCGTGGTGGTGCTGGTGCTGTTCGAGGCCGCATTTCCGCTGACCATCCGCTTCCTCATCGACGACGCGCTGCTGCCGCACGACCCGCACAAGCTGATGTTCGCGCTGGCGCTGTTGGTGGTGCTGTTCGCCGCCGCGGCAGCCAGCCGCTTCGTGCTGGCGGTCGTGCGCGCGCACATCTCCCGGGAGCTGTACTGGGACCTCAGCACCGGCCTTTTCCGCTGGCTGCAGCGGCTGCCGCTGGCCTATTTCGACCGCGTCGAGCCGGCGCATTTCGCGCCGCTGTTCGACACCGAGCTGCTCACCTTCTCGGCGATGGCGCGCGACCTGTTCGAGCGCGGCCTGCAGTCGGTGCTGCAGCTGGCGGTGATCATGGTCACCTTGTTCGTGCTGAGCTGGCCGCTGGCGCTGCTGGTTCTGCTGACGCTGCCGCTGGTCGCTTTGCAGCCGCAGCGCAAGCTCGGGCCCACGCTGGAGGGCATCGACCGCATCCGCAAGGTGGCCGAGCGCGTGAACGGCCTGGTGCAGGATCAGGTGCAGACCCAGGCGCTGGTGCGTGCCTTCGGCCGCGGCGAAGAGATGTCGCGGCGCTTCGAGCAGGACGTCGCCGGTCGCAGCGGCGTGCCGAACCGGCTGAGCAGTATGGTCGACCTGCGCCGCACGCTGAAGATTCCGCAGTACCTGTTGCAGACCTTCAAGCTGTCGATGGACAACATGCAGGCCGGTGTGACGCTGCTGGTCGTCGGCGCCGGCGCAGGCCTGAGCTTTGCCGGACTGCTGAGCCTGGGCACCTTCTCGGCCTTCATCCTGTTCCTGCCGGTCGTCATGCGTGCCATCGGCAACCTGGCGGCCTATGTGCAGGACCTGGGCCGAGCGACGCTCAGCCTGGACCGCATCGAGGCGGTGAAAACCGCCGTGCTGCCCGTGCGCGAGGCGCAGGCGCTGGTCCCGCTGGCTCGCCCGATCCAGGGCATCCGCTTCGAGCAGATTTACTTCAGCTACACGCCCGACAGCCCCTACATCCGCGACGTGAACCTGGACCTGCCCGCCGGGCGATCGGTGGCCTTCGTCGGGCGCAGCGGTGCCGGCAAGAGCACCTTGTTCAAGCTGCTGCTGGGCTTCTATGAGCCGAGCAGCGGGCGCGTGGCCATCGACGGCCACGATATCCGCCACATCGACCCCGCCTCGCTGGGGTCGCGCATCGGCACGGTGCTGCAGCAACCCTTGCTCGTGAACACGACGGTGCGGCGCAATATCGCCTTTGCCAAGCCCGACGCCAGCGACGAGGAGATTGCCGCCGCTGCCCGGCTGGCCGGCATCCACGACTTCATCGCTGCCTTGCCCAACGGTTACGAGTCGCCCGTGGGCGAAGGCGGCAAGTTCTTCTCCGAGGGGCAGCGCCAGCGCCTGTCGCTGGCGCGCGCCATCCTGCCGGATCCGGCGATCCTGCTGCTGGACGAGGTGACGTCGTCGCTCGA
>JAABPT010000019.1 GCA_011391855.1 Burkholderiales bacterium | reverse complement strand
CTGGGCCGCTCGGACGAGCCCGATGCGCCCGAGCGCGCCAAGGCATTGCGAACGTTGTACGACCACGCCGGCATCGACACCTGCGCCGGCTGCGGCCTGTGCGCCACGGCCTGCCCGGTGGGCATCGAAACCGGGCTGCTGGTCAAGCAGTTGCGCGGCCAGGCGGCCGGTCCGCTGGCCCACAAGGTGGCCGACCAGGTGGCGCGGCACTATGGCGCGGTGACGGCCGGCGTGCGGCTGGGCCTGGGCGCGGCCGACCTGCTGCACGGCGTCGTGGGCACCGGCGCCATGAAAGGCGCGCTGGACGGCCTGCGCAATCTCTCCGGCGGCCGGCTGCCCAAATGGAGCCCCACCTTGGCGCGGCCGGTGCACTTCGTGCCGCCACCGCGCGGCGCGGCGGCTGCGGGTGCCGATCGCATCGTCTATTTCCCCAGCTGTGCCGCCCGCAATATGGGCCCGCAGCGCGGCGACGGGCCCGGCGGCAACGACCAGGCGCTGCCGGTCACGGCCGAGCGGCTGTTCCGCAAGGCCGGCTTCGACGTCGTCTATCCGCAGCGACTCGACGGCCTGTGCTGCGGCCAGCCGTTCGAGAGCAAGGGCCTGAACGACGCCGCTGACGCCAAGTCGAGCGAACTCGAAGCCTTGCTGCTGGAAGCCAGCGAAGGCGGCCGGCTGCCCATCGTCTTCGACACCAGCCCCTGCGCCTACCGCATGAAACGCAAGGTGGCCGGCCGGCTGACCATTCTGGACAGCATCGAATTCATCCACGACGCCGTGCTGCCGCGCGTGCGTCTCACGCCGCAGGCCGCACCGGTGGCCATCCACCCGGTGTGCAGCGTGCGCAAGATGGGCACGGTGGACAAGCTCGGCGCCATCGCCGCGCGCTGCAGCGCGCAGGTCATCACGGTGGACGAGGTGCTGTGCTGCGGCTTTGCCGGCGACAAGGGCTTCAACAAACCCGAGCTCAACGCCCACGCGCTGCGCCACTTGAAACCGGCGCTGCCCGCCGGCTGCAATTCGGGTTATTCCTCCAGCCGCACCTGTGAAATCGGCCTGTCGGAGTTTGCGCAGATGCCGTACCGTTCGTTCATTCAGCTGGTCGATGCCTGCGCCAGCGCCGATTCGGCGCTCGTCGTGCAGACGATTCAGGCGACCGCAGTCACCCCGGAGCCCGTTGCATGAAAGTCGCCCTCTTCGTTCCGTGCTTCATCGACGCCTTCTTCCCCGACGTGGCGGTGGCCACGCTGGAACTGCTGGAACGCTTCGGTTGCGAAGTGGCGTACCCGCTGGACCAGACCTGCTGCGGCCAGCCCATGGCCAACAGCGGCTGCCACACCGACGCCGCCGGCGCCGAAGCCCTGTTCGTGCGCAATTTCGCCAGCTACGACCACATCGTCGGCCCGTCGGCCAGTTGCATCCACCATATCCGCGAGAACCTCACCGCCATCCCCCAGACCGACGAGGTGAAGCATGTGCGCGCGAACGCGTTCGAGCTGGTGGAGTTCCTGCACGACGTGCTGGGCGTACGCGAATTCCCCTGGGCCGAATTCCCGCACACCGTGGGGCTGCACAACGGCTGCGCGGCCCTGCGTGCGCTGCGCACGGCCAGCATGTCGGAGCTGAACGAGACGCCGTTTTCCAAGCCGATGACGCTGCTGTCGGCAGTGAAGGGCATCCGTTTCGCCATGCCCAAACGCCCCGATGAATGCTGCGGCTTCGGCGGCACCTTCTCCGTCTACGAAGAACCGGTGTCGGCGCGCATGGGCTACGACAAGGTGCAGGACCACCAGAGCGGGGGCGCCGAATATATCGTCTCGGCCGACATGTCGTGCCTGATGCACCAGAAGGGCTGCGCCGAACGGCTGGAGCTGCCGATGAAGTTTCTGCACATCGCCCAGGTTCTGAATGGAGCCAGAGCATGACCAAACCCATCGACCATGCCGAGGCCTCGTCGGAATTCATCGCCGCCACCGACCACATCGAATTCCACGACCGCCGCCTGTGGGACCTGCGCACCAAGCGCGACCGCGCCACCGCGGCCATTCCCGAATGGGAAGAGCTGCGCACGCTGGCCTCGCAGATCAAGGAACACACGCTCACCCACCTGGCCGACTACCTGGAGGAATTCGAGCGCAAGGCGCAGGCCAACGGCGCCACCGTGCACTGGGCGCGCGACGCCGCCGAGCACAACCAGATCGTGCACGACATCATGGCCGCGCGCGGTGCCAAGACGCTGGTCAAGAGCAAGTCGATGCTCACCGACGAATGCGAGATGCGGCCCTTCCTGGAGCAGCGCGGCATCGAGGTCATCGAGACCGACCTCGGTGAACGCATCCAGCAACTCGACGACGAACCGCCCAGCCACATCGTGGTGCCGGCCGTGCACAAGCTGCGCACCGACGTGGCCGAGGTCTTTGCGCGCACGCTGGGCACCGACCCGAACAACAGCGACGTGCACTACCTGGCCGAGAGCCAGCGCCGCACCACGCGGCCCAGCTTCCTGACGGCCGACGCCGGCATGACGGGGGCCAATTTCGCCATCGCCGAAACCGGCGCCGTGGTGGTGTGCACCAACGAGGGCAATGCCGACCTGAGCGTGCACCTGCCCAAGCTCTATATCGCCAGCATCGGCATCGAAAAAGTGCTGCCGAAGACCGAGCACCTGGGTGTGTTCGTGCGCATGCTCTCGCGCAGCGCCCTGGGCTCGCCGATCACGCAGATGACCTCGAACTTCCGCGTGCCGCGCCCGGGCACCGAGATGCACATCGTGCTGGTCGACAACGGCCGCGCCGACCGGCTGGGCATGCCCGATTTCTGGTATTCGCTCAAATGCATCCGCTGCGGCGCGTGCATGAACACCTGCCCGGTGTACCGGCGCAGCGGCGGCCTGAGTTACGGCGCCACCTATTCGGGCCCCATCGGCGCCATCATCGACCCCACCTACAACCTGCGTAAATACAGCACCCTGCCGTTTGCCAGCACGCTGAACGGCAGCTGCACCGCCGTGTGCCCGGTGCGCATCAATATCCACGACCAGCTCTACAAGTGGCGCCAGGTCATTGCCGAGCGCAACGCCCTGCCCTTCGCCAAGAAGCAGGCCATGAAGATGGGCGGCAAGCTGCTGGCCAGCCCGCGTCTGTACCGTATTGCGGTGGAAGCGGCTGGCGCCGGCGTCGAATACCTGCCGCGCGTCATGATGTACAGCCGCGCCAATGCCTGGGGCAAGCAGCGCGAGGTGCCGGCGGCGCCGGCCATGACCTTCCGCCAGTGGTACCTGAAGAACCGGGGCAAGAAATGAATACGCGCGAAGAGATGCTGTCCCGCATGCGCCGCAGCCAGCCGGCGCCGGTGGCACTGCCCGAACTGCCCGCCTTTGCCCGCGGCGACGGTTCGGCCGCGGCCGACTTCGAAGCCTTCTGCGAAGCGTTGCAGCGCATGGGCGGCAAGATCGCGCCATCGCCGGCCGGCGGCGACGCCGATGCCGCCGTGCGGGCGCTGTTCCCTGAAGCGTTGGTGATCTGCTCCGCCACGCCCGAAGTGCGTGGCACGCGGCCGCTGGACCCGGCGCAGCCCCCGGCCACGCTGGACGACGTCGACGTGGGCGTGGTGCGCGGCGTCTTCGGCGTGGCCGAGACCGGCTCGGTGCTGCTCACCGAAACCGAGTTGCAGGTCGAAGCGCTGGGCTTCCTGGCCCAGCACCTGGTCGTGCTGCTGGACCCGGCCAGGATCGTGGCCACGCTGCACGACGCCTACCGCCACCCCGCCTTCACGCAGGCGCGCTACGCCATCCTCATGACCGGGCCGTCGGCCACGGCCGATATCGAGGGTGTGCTGATCCACGGCGCGCAAGGCATCCGCAGCCTGACGCTTTTGCCCCACGCTGGCTGAGCCGCAGCCGCTCAGTCCGGCTGGGTCTTGCGCTGTATCAAGGCCCCGAACCGGGTGGGGCGCACATTGGCGGCAACCCGGATGCCAGGGACTCGACAGTGAAAAGTCGTGCCGCGTCCGGGCCTTGTTCCACCACTCCAGAGGTCCACCATGTCACTCAAGCTTTCGACGCTCGGCCTGGCCGCCGCCGCCCTCACCCTGGCCGCGTGCCAGTCGCCGCAGCAGCCGGTTCCGCCGAATACGCTGGTCGCACTCAAGGTCGCCGCGGCACCGAACATGAACGCGGGCGCCGCCGATCCCGTTTGGGCCAAGGCGCAACCGGTGGCCATGACGCTGACCGACGGCGTCAACTTCGCCGGCGGCAAGGGCGAGACCAAGGGGCAGATCAAGGCCGTGTACACCGCCGACATGATGTACATGCTGGTGCAATACGCCGACCCCACGAATTCCATCCGCCGCGGTCCGTACCAGAAGCAGCCTGACGGCACCTGGAAACAGCTCAAGGACCCGGCGAACAAGGGCGGTGACGACAACGTCTACTACGAAGACAAATGGGCGATGCTGTGGCCCGTGAACGACTCGGTGCGCAATTTCGAGAAGCAGGGCTGCACGGTGGCCTGCCACGTGGGCGAGGGCAAGCCCTACGGCAACAAGTACACGCGCAGCGAAGGCGAGATCATGGACATGTGGCACATGAAGGGCAGCCGCACGGCGCCCATGGGCCATGTCGACGACCAATACGCAGACAACACCCGCTACGACCCCAAGGCCAGCCCCAACGCCGGCCGCAAGAGCGACCCGGGCGGCCCGGAATACGCCGGCTTCCCGCTCGAGAACGGCAAGCCCAAGTTCATGAACAAGACCGGCCTGGCCGCCACGGCCGGCGGCACCTACTACATCAAGAAGGGCGACGAAGTGGCCTTCGACGACAGCCGCTTCAAGGCCGGCGACGAAGTGGCGTCCTACATCGTCAATCCGCTGCTGGCCGACCGTGCCGACATCAAGGTCGTGGTGGGCTGGAAGGACGGCATGCACACGTCGGTGGTGAGCCGCAAGCTGGTCACCGGCAGCAAGTTCGACGTGCAGTGGGACAACTTAGACAAGCGCTATGCGTTCGGCTTCGCGGCCTTCGACAATGCGCAGGTGCGGCACGCCACTGGTGACGATGTCATGTTCCTGGTCTTCGGCAAGTAGCATGGCGGACCGGGCGGCCGGCACCCTGCCAGCCGCCCCGTTGCCGCCATGAGCGACTCCATCGAGACCTCCGACCCGTCGACCGCCGCCGCCTGGGCGCGTGCCCTCATCCACACGCGCCAGACGGTACTGCCCAAGCGCCTGCTGGCGCCGGGGCCGGACCCCGCGCAATTGCAGCAACTCTTCGAGGCTGCCGCCGCCGCGCCCGACCATGAACAGCGCCTGCCCTGGCGCTTCGTCGCCGTATCCACCGACCAGCGGGAGCGGCTGGCCGAGGTCTTCGAAGCCGCCCTGCTCGACCGCGACCCCGCGGCGCTGGCCCCCCAGCGCGAGGCGGCGCGCGAAAAGGCCCACCGCGCACCGCTGCTGATGCTGGCTGTGGCGCGGCTGGACGAAGGCGACAAGGAAGTGCCGGCCGTGGAGCGCTTCATCTCGCTGGGCTGCGCCTTGCAGAACATGCTGCTCACTGCGCACGCCATGGGTTACGGCTCGGCGCTCACCAGCGGGCAGGCGCTGGCCTCACCGCACCTGC
The DNA here is from genome assembly GCA_011391855.1 of Burkholderiales bacterium. GTDB lineage: Bacteria > Pseudomonadota > Gammaproteobacteria > Burkholderiales > Burkholderiaceae_C > Rubrivivax. The sequence continues at coordinate 3,488 of JAABPT010000019.1, read as the reverse complement.
ACCGGCTGTTCGGGCTGAAGCCCGGCGAAGTGCCGGTGTGCTTCGTCAACGTGGGCACGGTGAGTGCGCGCAAGCCGATGCGGCCGCGGCCCGAGGTCGCGCGCTTCGTGAGCTGGCTGTAGCGCCCGCGCCCACATGCGGCCCGAGTGCGGGCCTCAAGCGGGCCTCAAGCGGGCCTCAAAGACGCGATACCCGCCCTTCGCGCACCAGTGGCGCGTACAGCGCCAGGTCGGCCTGTACGCGGTCCCTGAATTGCTGCGCTGTCGACGGCGTGAGCTCGAAGCCCAGCGCCTCGATGCGCGCGCGCACCTCGGCGGAGTCGATGGCCGCGACGATGTCGCGCTGCAGTTGCTCCAGCTCCACCGGCGGCGTGCCGGCCGGCGCCACCAGGCCGGCCCAGGGGTGCATTTCGACCGCCGGCCCGCCGGCCTCGAGCAGCGTCGGCAGTTGCGGGTGGTCCTTCAGCCGCTGCCGCGCCGCCACCGCCAGCGGCCGCAGCTTGCCGCCGGCCAGCAGGCCGGCCACGGTATTCATGCTGAAGGCGGTGAAGTCCACGTCGGCGGAAGCCACCGCGGTGAACAGCGCGCCGGCGTCCTTGAACGGCACGTGCAGCAGCTGCACCCCGGCCGCGCGTGCCATCGACTCGATAGCCACCTGGCTGGCGTGCCCGTTGCCCAGCGACGCGTAGCTGACGCGGCCGGGCTCGCGCCGCGCCGCTTCCAGCATCTGCGCCAGGGTCTGGAAGCGGCTGCGGCCGCCGACCAGGATGACGAAGGTGGCGCGGAACAGCAGCGTCAGCGGCACCAGGTCGCGCGCCGGGTCGTAGGGCAGCGTGGCGTGGATCAGCGGGTTGACGGCCATGGTGGCGGTATCGGCCAGGTACAGCGTGTAGCCGTCGGCGGCCGTGCGGCGCACATCGCCGAAGGCGACGATGCCCGAAGCCCCAGGCTTGTTGTCGACGATCACCGGCTGGCGCCAATGCCGCGAGAGGTTCTCGGCCAAGGTGCGCGCCACCACGTCGGGGCCCACGCCCACGGCATAGGGCACCACGATGCGCACCTTGCGGCTGGGAAAGCGCGGCTGGGCCTGCAGCCGCGCCAGCGGCGCAGCGAGACAGGCGCCGACCATCGTGCGGCGCGTCAGCGTGCCGGTCACCGCGTCACCAGTCCCAGAGACGGCCCAGCACCGCGCCGCTGGCCAGCAGCACCGAGTAGACCAGTTCCATCTTGAAGGTGCGGAACAGCACTTCGTTGAACGCAATGCCCGGCGGGCAGCGCTGCATGTCGCGCCGCAGCGCCCACGTCGCCGGCAGCAGCAGGCAAGGCAAGAGCAGCAGCAGGGAATCGGACAACCACGCCATCAGGGGCGTCAGGGCAAACGGCCCCAGCAGCAGGATCGTGTACAGGCGGTGCGAGGCCGCCGCGCCGAAGGTGACGGCGAAGGTGCGCCGGCCCACCAGCGCGTCGTGCGCAATGTCGCGGTGGTTGTTCACCGCCAGCGCCGCCGCCGCCAGCGCGCCCAGGGCCACCGCGGCCACCACGGTGGTGGCGCCAATGCCTTCGGTGAGCATCCAGTCGGTGCCCAGCACCGCCACCAGGCCGAAGAAGACGAAGACCGTCAGTTCGCCGAAGGGCGTGTAGGCGATGGGCCGCGGCCCGCCCATGTAGGCCAGCGCCGCCAGCAGCGAAGCCGCGCCGATGGCCAGCACCGGCCAGCCACGCTGCAGCACCAGCAGCAGCCCCAGCACCGTGGACACGAGCGCGATCAGGAGGATGGCGTTGCGCACCGCGCGCACCTTCAGCCAGCCGTGCGCGGTGGCGCGCGGCAACCCCGTGCGGGTGCCCGTGGATTCGCCGCCGCGCACGGTGTAGCCCACGTCGTTCTGCAGGTTCGACACCACCTGCATCAGCAGCGCCGCGGCCAGCACCACCAGCGACACCCCCAGGTCCAGCGCCCCGGTGCGCTGCCAGCCTAAAGCGGCGCCCACCAGCACCGGGCTGATGGCCACCAGCAGCGTGCGCGGTCGCACCGCCACCAGCCACGCCGCCGGCGAGCCGGCGCGCACCGCCACGCCCGAAGTGCGCTGCTCGACGCTCACTGCGCAGCCTTTCCCGCTGGCGCCGGCTTGGTGCCGACATGGATGCAGGCGATGCCGAAGCTCAGGTTGCGGTAGCTCACGTCAGCGAAGCCGGCCTGCTGCATCAGCGCCTGGAAGCTGCGCTGGTCGGGGAAGCGCCGGATCGACTCGACCAGATAGGTGTAGGCCTCGGGCGCCTGCGCCACCATGGCGCCCAGGCGCGGGATCACGGCGAAGGAAAAGAAGTTGTAGAACGGCCGCACCGGCGCCCAGGGCGTGGAGAACTCCAGGCACAGGAATCGCCCGCCGGGCTTGAGCACGCGCAGCGCCTCGGCCAAGGCGTCCTCGATGCGCGTGACGTTGCGGATGCCAAACGCAATGGTGATGGTGTCCACGCTGCCCGCGGGCAGCGGCATGCATTCACCGGTGCCGGCCAGCCACTGCACGTGCCGGTGGCCGCGCGCCTGGCCTGCCTGCATCATGGGTACGCTCGGGTCGCACACGGCCACCACGCGGTCGGCCGCGGCCAAACGCGCCGCCACGTCGCCGGTGCCGCCGGCCAGGTCGACGATCAACTGCCCTGCGCGCGGCGCGGCCAGCCGCACCAGCGTGCGCTTCCACAGCCGGTGGATACCCATGCTCATGAGGTCGTTCATGAGGTCGTAGCGCCTGGCCACGGCCTCGAAGACGCGGCGGATGCGCTGCTCGCGCTCTTCCTCTTCGACGGACTGGAAACCGAAGGTGCGCGACAGTTTCGTCATGCGCGGAAATCAATACCGGCCATGCTGCTTGAAGATGTAGTTGCTCAACTCTGCCGATTGTGCCGCCAGCCGGTGCTGGGCCTGGTGCACGCGGCGCGTGATCGAGCGCATGACGCGGTAGACGATGTGCGGGTCGCTGTCCAGCAGCGACTCGAGTTGCGCACGGTCCAGGCCGAAGACGCGGCTGGGCCCGCGCGAGACCACCGACGCGAAATGCACGTTGTCGTCCAGGAAGCTGAGTTCGCCCACCAGGTCGCCGGGCTTGAACATGAACAGCGTCACCTCTTCGGGGCTGCCGGCGGCGCGTGCCACGGCCAGCGAACCCGCGATCACTGCATACAGGTGGCTGTCGCTGGTGCCCTCGCGCACCAGCGCCTCGCCGTCGGCGAGTTCGCGCAGGGCCAGCAGGGCGCTCAAGGTGCGGCATTGCGGTTCGGTCAATTCCGCGGCCAGGTGGGACGCGCGCAAGGCCTCGTAGGCAGCGGTTTCGGTCATGGTGCTTGTGCTCCGGAAAGGGGTTCGTTGGGTGAAGTCGTCGGGCCTGGCGGACTTTCGGGGGATGGCGGTGAAGGCATCAACGTCTGCGCCGTGGGTTGCACGGCCGACAGTTCAGGCGCTGCGGGCGTTGCCGGCCGCAGGGGTTCCGGCGG
>JAABPT010000018.1 GCA_011391855.1 Burkholderiales bacterium | reverse complement strand
CATCGACGTCGAGCCGCGGCTCGGCCGCATCCAACTGCCGCCCTCGGTGCCAGCGATCGACCACGCCGTGCGCGCGGCGGCCCGCCAGGCCCGAGCCGCCGCCGTGCCGCAGGACGGCTACTGGGCCGTGACCACGCGCCCGCTGCGCACCCGCGCCGAGTCGCTGCAGTGGCTGCAGGCCGTCGACGAGTTGCTGCGCACGCAAGGCAGCCAGCCACTGCAGGTGGAGATGCTGCCCGAGGGTGACGACTGGCGTGTCGTCGGCTGGCCTTTCGCGCGGCGTGCCGACGCCGAACGCGCGCGGGCGACGCTGCTCGCGCGGGGGCTCAAGGTGGAGGTGGTGGACTTCTGACGGCCCCGCGGTTCAACCCGCGGCGGGGGTGGAAAACTCGCCCTCGTGCATCCACGCCGCATGGCGCGGCGCCCGTTTCGTGCGCGCCCACTCTTCGAGCATCTCCCACTTCACCGCGTCCAGCTTCGTAGTCATCTCGGGTGTGGCGGTGTCGGCGGCCAGTTCCAGCCGGTGGCCGTTGGGGTCGAAGAAATAGATCGACTTGAAGATGGTGTGCTCGGTGGGGCCCACCACCTCGACGCCGCTGGCCTGCAGCCGCGCCTTCGTGGCTTCCAGCGTGGCCAGGCTGTCGACCTTGAAGGCGATGTGCTGCACCCATTCCGGCGTGTGGGGGTCGCGCCCCATGGGCGGCGAATTCGGGATCTCGAAGAAGGCCAGCACGTTGCCGCCACCGGCGTCCAGGAAGACGTGCATGTAGGGGTCGGGCGCGTGCGTGCTGGGCACCTGGTCTTCGGCGATGGCGAGCACGAAGTCCATGCCCAGGTGCTGCTGGTACCAGAGCACGGTCTCGCGGGCGTCGCGGCAGCGGTAGGCCACGTGGTGGATGCGCTGGATGAGCATGGGCCTTCCTCGTCTTCAGCCGGGGAGGCGATGGTCGGCCCGGCCGCCCTGCTCTGCATTGACCAGGGTCAATTCGGCCCGGCCCTGTACGCGGTTTGCGCCAGCGCAAGGAGTCGGCGGGTTCCCTTGTCTAGATTGCATGAGTTCATGGGCCGGCCCGCTGTTTGGGGAGGGAGTGGCCCGTAGAAGGAGATCTGAGCATGTTCAAACATATCCTCGTGCCCATCGACGGCAGCGACCTCACCGACCGCGCCATGCTTGCCAGCCTGGATTTCGCGCGCCAGCTCGGTGCGACCGTGACCGGCTTCGTGGCCGAGCCGGTCGCGGCCCCGCCCACGCCGGGGCGGCCGCCTTCGCTGATCCGCCAGGAAACGCTGGAGCACGACGCCATGACCGCCGCGCACGCCAACAGCCTGCTGCAGCGCTTTGCCGATCTCGCGCGCGACGCCGGCGTGCCCTTCACCGGCCACCATGCCCAGGTGCCGCGCGTGGACAAGGCCATCATTTCCGCGGCCGAATCACAGGGCTGCGACATGATCGTCATGGTCACCCACGGCCGCGGCGCCTTCGGCGAATTCCTGTTCGGATCGCAGACCAAGGCGGTGCTGGCCGGCAGTTCGCTGCCGCTGCTGGTGCTGCACTGACCGAAGCGCGCTCGCGCCTGCCGGCCCGTCGGCGGCGGGGTCGGGCCGGGGGGTGGGGCCGGGTAGTGCGAAGATAGGGTTCGCACCGCGGCCTTGCGGCTGCCCGGCTTGGCCATCCATTCCACCTTCACGAGGAACCCACCATGTACGGATTCAATGCCCGTCTCGACACCAGCTTCGACACCGCCCTGCAGCAAGTCACCGAGGCCCTGAAGGCCGAGGGCTTCGGCATCCTCACCGAGATCGACGTGCAGGCCACCATGAAGGCCAAGCTCGGCGCCGAACTGCGGCCGTACCGCATCCTGGGCGCCTGCAACCCGCCGCTGGCACTGAAGGCGATCACGGCCGAACCCGACATCGGCCTGCTGCTGCCGTGCAACGTGGTGGTGCGGCAAGAGGAAGACGGCCACATCGACGTCGGCTTCCTCGACCCCCAGGTGATGTCGCAACTGACCACCATGCCGCAGGTGCACGAAGTGGCGGCCGACGCCCGCGCGCGGCTGCTGCGCGTGCGCGACCGCCTGCAGGCCTGAGCACCGAGCGCGACCGACGACCCCCATGAGCCGCTTGCGGCCCGGAGCGAGCGCATGATCTTCAGGCAGCTGTTCGAACCCCTGTCCAGCACCTACACCTACCTGCTGGGCTGTTCGGACACGGGCGCGGCGCTGCTCATCGACCCGGTGGTCAACAGCATCGACCGCGACCTGGCCGAAGTGCAGCGGCTGGGGCTCACCCTGGCCTACACCGTGGACACCCACATCCACGCCGACCACATCACCAGTGCTCTGCAGCTGAAGCAGCGCGTGGGCAGTCGCATCGCGGTCCCGGCCTTCGACGCGCTGCCCTGCGCCGACGTCGGCCTGCAGGAAGGCCAGCCTCTGCGCATGGGCAGTGTGGAGCTGCGGCCGCTGCACACGCCGGGCCACACCGACGGCCACCACGCCTACGCGCAGGTCGACCGCGTCTTCACCGGCGACGCGCTGCTGATCGAAGGCTGCGGCCGCACCGACTTCCAGAACGGCAGTGCCGCGGCGCTGTATCGCAGCGTGCACGACAAGCTGTTTTCGCTGCCTGAAGACTGCATGGTCTACCCCGGCCACGACTACCAGGGCCGGCGCGTTTCGTCCGTGGCGCAGGAGAAGCAGCGCAATCCACGCCTGGGCGGCGGCCGCACGCTGCAAGAGTTCGAGCAGCTCATGGCCGAGCTCAAGCTGCCCTACCCGAAATTCATCGACCACGCCGTGCCCGGCAACCGCCTGTGCGGCGTCTGCCCCGACGACCTGCCCGAACAGCTGCAGGCCTATTGCCAGCGCATGGGCGAACGCATGACCGACAGCCCCCAGGGCTGAGGAACCCCACCGTGACACGACCCACTTCCCCCGAGCGTTCGCCCGCCGCCGCGCCCGCCCCGGCGGCCAAGCTGCCGCCGCAAGCCATCAGCGCCGAGGTGCTGAAGGAAAAATATGCCAAGGGCGACGAAGCCACGCCCTTGGAGGTGCACCGCCGCGTGGCGCGCGCATTGGCCGATGCCGAGTCGCCCGAGCAGCGCACGCAATGGGAAGAGCGCTACCTGCAGGCGTTGGAACAGGGCTTCATCCCCGCCGGGCGCATCCAGTCGGCGGCCGGCACCGGGTTGGCGGCCACGCTCATCAACTGCTTCGTGCAGCCGGTGGGCGACAGCATCACGCAGGTGGAAGACGGCCACCCCGGCATCTACACCGCGCTGGCCGAAGCCGCCGAGACCATGCGCCGCGGCGGCGGCGTGGGCTACGACTTCAGCCGCATCCGCCCGCGCGGCGCCTGGGTGGGTGCCACGCAGAGCTCGGCCTCCGGGCCGGTGAGCTACATGCGCGTCTTCGACCGTTCCTGTGAAACCGTGGAATCGGCCGGCGCGCGGCGTGGCGCGCAGATGGCGGTGCTGCGCTGCGACCACCCCGACATCGAGGAATTCATCCACGCCAAGGACAGCGGCGACCTGAAGAATTTCAATATCTCGGTGGGTGTCACCGACAGCTTCATGCAGGCCGTGCGCGAAGGCGGCGACGTGGAACTGGTGCACCGCGCCGAGCCCGGCCCGGCGCAAAAGGAAGCCGGCGCCTGGCAGCGCCCCGGCAGCGCAGGCCACGAAGGCCGAGAAGGCGTTTGGGTCTACCGCAAGCTGCCGGCGCGCGAGCTGTGGACGCAGGTCATGCGCTGCACCTACAACCACGCCGAGCCCGGCGTGCTGTTCCTGGACACCATCAACCGCGACAACAACCTGGCGTACTGCGAGACGATCGCGGCAACCAACCCGTGTGTCACGGCAGAGACCTGGGTCATGACGTCCGAAGGTGCGCGTCAGGTGCGCGAGCTGGTAGGCCGCCCTTTCACGGCGGTCGTCGGCGGTCAGGGCTACGCGACCGAATCCGAGGGCTTCTTCGCCACGGGCTGCAAGCCCGCGCTGGCGCTGCGCACGCGCGAGGGACACAACCTGCGGCTCACGGCTGATCATCCGGTGCGCCGTGTGCGCCGCAAGACCCGCTACCTTGTCGAAAGCGAATGGGCGGTCGCAGGCCACCTGCAGCCCGGCGACGAAGTCATGCTGAGCGACCACCGCAGTCTGCTGGGATGGGATGGTCGGGGCACGGCCGCCGAGGGTTACCTGCTGGGCCTGCTGGTGGGCGACGGCACACTGAAAGCCGACAAGGCCGTGCTCTCGGTCTGGGCGCCGGAGCTCAAGCTCGCGGCAAATGGCGACCACGTGCCGGTGGCAGCGAATGGTGCGTCGGGCATCATGACTGCCGCCCATGCGGCCGCCCTGACGCTGCCCCATCGCGCCGATTTCCGTGGTTGGCAGAGCCCGGTGGGTGGGCGCGGCGAGAGACGCCTGGCGAGCGCGGCCCTGCGGCGGCTCGCGCTGGACCAGGGACTGGCACCCGGACACAAGACGATCACGCCGCAGATCGAACAGGGTTCCAGCGAATTCTGCGCCGCATTTCTGCGCGGCCTGTTCGACGCCGACGGCTCGGTGCAAGGCACGCAGGCCAAAGGTGTGAGCGTGCGTTTGACGCAATCCGATGAGGTCCTGCTCGCCGCCGTGCAGCGCATGCTGCTGCGGTTGGGCATTGCCTCCACGATCTACAGGAACCGGCATCCAGCGGCGTTACGCGCGCTGCCCGACGGCCGTGGCGGCCACCAGGAGTACGCGTCGCATGCGGTGCACGAACTCGTCGTCTCGGGCGACAACCTCGCTTGTTTCGCTGAGCGGGTCGGCTTCGAGGACGGCGCAAAGGCGAAGCTCCTGCACGATGCACTGGACAGTTACCAGCGGCAGTTGAACCGCGAGCGATTCACCGCCACCGTCGAGTCCCTTGAGCCAGATGGCGAAGCGGAGGTGTTCGACGTCACCGTCGCCGACGTGCATGCCTTCTGCGCCAATGGCTTGGTCGTCCACAATTGCGCTGAACAACCTTTACCGCCCTACGGCTGCTGTTGCCTGGGTTCGATCGACCTCACGCGCTTCGTGCAACGGCCGTTCGAGCCCGATGCCGCCTTCGACGAAGCCGGCTTCACGGCGTTGGTGCGCACCGCCGTGCGCATGCTGGACAACGTGCTCGACGTGACGCTGTGGCCGCTGCCGCAGCAGCAGGCCGAGGCCGCGGCCAAGCGGCGCGTCGGTCTGGGTTTCACCGGCCTGGGCGACGCGCTGGTGATGCTGGGCCAACGTTACGACGGCGCCGAGGCGCGCGCCACGGCGCGCCGTATCGCGGCACTCATGCGCGACACCGCCTACGACGCCTCGGTGGACCTGGCGCGCGAGCGCGGCGCCTTCCCGCTCTTCAATGCGGACCTGTACCTGAGCGGCAGCACCTTCGCTTCGCGCCTGCCGCAGCCGCTGAAGGACCGCATCCGCGCGCACGGGCTGCGCAATTCGCACCTGCTGTCGATCGCACCCACCGGCACCATCAGCCTGGCCTTTGCCGACAACGCCAGCAACGGCATCGAACCTGCCTTCAGCTGGACCTATACGCGCAAGAAGCGCCTGCCCGACGGCGGCTTTGCCGAACATTCGGTGCAGGACCACGCCTGGCGCCTGTACAAGCACATGAGGGGCGACGAAGCGCCGTTGACGCCGGCCTTCGTGACGGCGCTGGAGATGAGCGCGCAGGCCCACGCCGAGATGGTGGCTGCGGTGGCGCCGTTCATCGACACCGCCATCAGCAAGACCGTCAACGTGCCGGCCGACTACCCCTATGCCGACTTCGAGGACCTGTACCACCAGGCCTGGTCGCTGGGCCTGAAGGGCCTGGCCACCTACCGGCCCAATGCCGTGGTCGGCGCGGTGCTCACCACCACGCCGCAGCCACCGGCACCGCTGCAGTTGCCGCGCGAGGCCGACGCCAACCGCCGCCTGGCGCTGGACCGCCTGCCGGCGCCGGTGCTGGCGTCGCTGCGCTGGCCCGGACGCCCCGAACTGCCGGGCGGCAACTCAGCCTGGACCTTCATGGTGCAGCACCCGTTCGGCGACTTCGCGCTTTTCGTCGGCGAGGTGCCGCGTGAGGACGGGCCGCCTGGCGCGGCCGGCACGCGAGCCTTCGAGGCCTGGGTCAACGGCGCCGAGCAGCCGCGCGGCCTGGGTGCGCTGGCCAAGACGCTGTCGATGGACATGCGCAGCGACGACGCCGCCTGGCTGCAGCTCAAGCTGGACGCGCTGGCCACGGTGGCCGAGGAACGGCCGTTCGAGATGCCGTTCCCGCCGCACGGCGAGCGCCGACTGTTCCCCGGCGTGGTGGCGGCCACCGCGGCGCTGATCCGCTGGCGTTGCGAACAGATCGGCAGCCTGCCGGCAAAGCCAGGTGCACCGACGCCGATGGTCGACGCGCTGATCAGCCGCAACGAGCCGCACACCGACACCTCGGGCACGCTGGCCTGGGCGGTGGACGTGGACAACCCGGCCACCGGCGAGGCCTTCACCGTGACGCTGAAGGAGGTCACGCTGCCCGGGCCCGATGGCGGCAGCGTCACGCGGCCCTGCGCGATGGCGCTCTCCGGCAACTACCCGCGCGCGCTGGACGGTTTGGCGCGGCTGCTGTCGCTGGACATGCGCGTCATCGACCCGGCGTGGATCGGCATGAAGCTGCGCAAACTGCTGAACTACGCGGAGCCGCTGGGTCACTTCATGGCCTTCGTGCCGGGCCTGCCGCCGGGGCAGCAGCGCCAGCAGACCTGGCCTTCGACGGTGGCCTACCTGGCGCGGCTCATCATCCATCGCTACGGCATGCTGGGCGTGCTGGACGAGCGCGGCTACCCGCTGCGCGAGATGGGCGTGCTGGAAGCGCCGCGCAGCGGCGAGGCGCCGGCATTGCTGGCCGGCAAGCCGTGCCCGGAGTGCGGCAACGCCAGCGTCATCCACAAGGACGGCTGCGACTTCTGCACCGCGTGCGGTTACGTGGGGCAGTGCGGCTGAAGCAGGGTCGACCGGGACGGGGCCTGGTGGTGCGTTGCGGCCACAGGAGCGCGCCTGACCGGCGGGCGACTCACCCACTTCCTGCCTGCCACTGGCATGCGGTGGCTCCCGGGATGTCCATGGACGCGACCGCTTGACAGCTGGCGCTCAGTGAGTAGGATGTATAAACATCGTAGGATATACAATGGATCTCCAAGTAGCCAAATGGGGCAACAGTCTCGCCCTGCGAATCCCCTCCGAAATCGTGCGCCGACTCGGGTTGCACGAAGGAGCTACCGTGGAGGCCCAGATCACTGTTGACGGCAGCCTGTCCATTCGGCCGGCGCAGTGGGATCGCAAGGCATTCGCGCTCGAGCTGAACGAGGCCCGCAGCACCATGCCCATGAGCGAGTCCGTGATTGAGGAACTGCGCAGTGGTGCGCGGTACTGACATGGTCTATGTCGACACCAGCGTACTCGTGTCGTTGTTCCTGAACGAGCCGCACAGCGTGGCAGCAGCCGAGTGGTATGCACGCGAGAAGAGCGAAATCGTCGCCGCGGCCTGGTGCATTCCAGAGTTCGCCAGCGCCCTCGGCATCAAGCAGCGCACCGGCGCGATCGACGCGCAGCAGGCCCAGGGTGCATGGACGCGCTTCGAGCGCATGGCGGCTGCTGACCTTCGATTGCTTCCGGTAGCACCCGCCGATTTTCATCGCGCGGCCGAATTGGTGCTCGGTGCCGCGAGCGCATTGCGCGCCGGCGACGCCCTCCACCTGGCGTGTGCCGAAGCTGCGGGTGCGAAGCACATGGCAACCCTGGATGACGTCCTGAGCCGCAATGCACGGCGACTGAAGATCAAGCCGGTTGTGCTGCGCAGCACGCCCTGACAGATGCAAATGGCCTGGTGGTTTCAAATCCAGGGCGAGTGCGGAAGTCGCGGTACGGCACGGCCAGTGGCCCGCTTCTTCATCCCCGACCTGGCGCCTCACCGGGAGCCGTTCGAGGCAGTCCGGCAGCCGAGCAGTTCATGACGCGGCCACCATCACCCTTTGACGTGCAACGCCCAAAGAAAAGGCCCCGCCGACGTGGGGCCGTGGCGGCGAACGACGTCATGTTCATGTGCGCTTGCGGCGGGGCATGCACAGGCCGATGACTGCGAGGGCGGCCAGCGAAAGCGAGGTGGGCTCCGGCATCGCGCTCGAGTTCGGCGCCAAGGTCGACAGGGGTGAGATGAAGTCGTGCGCGTTCGACACCACCGTCCCGGCGATCGCGGTGAAGTTTGCCCTGCACCCTGACCGCGATGCCGTGGTCGCCCCGGCGCGCCCTCAGCTGCGGTAGGTCGGGTCGATGCGGTCGACGACGCGCTGCAGCGCATCGAACGCGTCCTGTCCGGCGCCGTACTTGGGGTCGAAGTTCAGCGAGTCGCGCACGCAGCCTTCGAGCACGGTTTGCGCGATCGCGCGCGGCTTGCCCATGCTCAGCGTGGCCAGCTGCACCTCGCAGGCGCGGTTGATCAGCCACATCAGGCTCAGGCACTGCGCCAGCGTGTGGCCCATCGTCACCGGCCCGTGGTTGCGCAAGAGCAGCACCGGCTTGCTGCCGGCACTGTCGAGGATGCGTGCACCCTCGTCTGCGTGCACCGTGATGCCCTCGAACTCGTGGTACGCGACCTTGCCGAACAGTTGCGCGGCGTAGAAGTTGGTGTAGGACAGACCTTCGTCGAGGCAGCACACCGCCATCGTCGGCGTGGTGTGCACGTGCATCACGCAGTGCGCGTCGGGCACCTGTTCGTGGATCTTGCCGTGGAAGGTGAAGCCCGCCGGGTTGATCGGCCAGTCGCTGTGGCCGATGATGTTGCCCTTCACGTCCACCTTCACCAGGTTGGACGCGCGCACCTCGGAGTAGTGCAGGCCGAAGGGGTTGATCAGGAAGTGCGGCTCGGTGCCCGGCACGCGCAGCGAGATGTGGTTGTAGATCAGCTCACCCCAGCCCAGGTGGTCGAAGATGCGGTAGGCCGCGGCGAGGCGGACGCGGGCGTCCCATTCCTCGGGCGAGTAGCGGCTCGGGCGCGGGGCGGCGGCAGCGGGCAGTGAGGGTTCAGCCATGGGGTTCTCCTGGGTTCATGTGTTGGGGGAAACGCTTTGCTTCAGGGCGCGGGGCCCCTCGGCGCCAAGGTGGAC
>JAABPT010000017.1 GCA_011391855.1 Burkholderiales bacterium | reverse complement strand
CGACGGTCCGTCGCCGGGCTGCCGCTGCACGGCCGGCGGGTGAGTCGCCGGCGGCTGCCAGCGCTGGACGACCTGGCGCTGCCGCGTCAGCCGCGGGCTGGCGTCGACCAGTGCCTGCAGCGCCAGCGGCGGGCCGCTGGCGTGCGCCGCGGCGGCCGGCTGGCGCCCATCCGTGGCCAGGTGCCGCACCTGCCGCTGCACCCTCATGGCCGGGCCACCTTGCGCCGCAGCTTCAGCGCCATGGCCATCGACCCGGCCAGTGTCAGGGCCAGGATCACGAACAGCGTGGTGTTGCTGCGCCGCAGGGCGTCCAGCGCCGGGTCGCAGGTCAGCAGCACGCCGAACACGATGGCCGTCACCACGCCGCCGCCAATCAGGCCGGCCACATAGGCCCAGCCCAGGCTGCGCACCTTGCAGTTCCAGATGAACAGGCCAATGGAGACGACGCCGGTCAGCAGCAGCACGTTCAACGCCAGGCGCCACCAGACCCGGTTCGGACACACCCAGCCGCACAGTGCCCGCACCGGCGTCTTCTGCGCCTGCCACCAGGGCGTGTCGTCGCGGAAGTTCTCGAGCAACAGGGCCTGCACGGCGTCGCTGGCACCGCGGCCGGCCACCGCCACCGGCCACAGCGCCGCGCCGCCGAAACTCCACTCGTAGTAGACGAGGTCGGCGTCGAACTGGAACTGCTCGTCACCGTCCAGCATCCGGGGCTTGTCGGCCACGGCGTAGGACATCACCGGCACCAGGCTCTTGAGCACGTTCTTGCGCTGGTGGCTTTGCAGCGAGTCGCTGCGGTCGAGCGCGGCGCGCAGGTCCTTCTTGGTTTCGGTGGTGGGTTCGTTGAGAAGCACGAGCAGGCGCGCCTTGACGCGGCCCGGGCCGGCGACGGCGTCGGTCTCGCCGTTCTGTTCCGCGCTGCGCACCACCGTGATGGAGCCGGTGCGTTCCAGCAGGCGCCGCACCGATTCCAGCGTCCGCACGTGGCCGTCGGCGCCCAGCCGTGTCGCCGGCACCACCAGGTTGAGCGCGTACTCGCGGTCGTGGCTGCGCATCTGGGTGACGAGGGCGGTGACGATCTCGCCCAGCAGGCGCGGGAACTCGGCGCCCTCCGGCGTCTCGTCGAAGAACAGGGTCAGGCCGCTGTACAGATACGCGGGGCGCGGCCAGAGCGGCAGCACCACCTTCTGCAGCGTGACCGACGCGCCAGCCAGCGGGGTGTTCACCATCTGCATCAGGTCCTGCGCCATGCCGCGCACCGCGTCTTCGCGCTGCGACCCGCTGCGCGCCAGCAAGGCGTCCCAGCGTCGCCCGTACACCACCAGGTCCAGGCCGGTGCCGTGGCGCAGCGCCGCCCGCAGGCCTTCTGGGTGCTGGTCGTTCCAATGCGGAGAACGCGCGACGCTGCCGTCGTCGCCCAGCACCGCACCGATGTAGCCCAGGCGCGTGTAGGCGCTGAAGTCCACCTGCTGCACCTGCCCGTCCACCGGCTGCCAGAAGGGCAAGAAGCCGTAGATGAAGTTCTCCTGCTGCAGTTCCACGCAACCACAGCCGCCGCCGCTGAGACGCACCGGTGCGGCGGCGGCCAGTTCGTACGTGCGCGCCGCCACGCGCAACAAGTCGCGCCTCAGCGCCGCTGGCAACACGGCTTCGAGCGTCTGCGCCGGCGTCAGCAGCTCGGCGTCGGCTTTGGCGTTGGCTTCCGCGACCACCTGGCTGGGTGCCGGCGTCACCTCGCTCGGTGGCGCTGTGTCGGCGACCGGAGCGCCAGCCGGGGCGCGGACGCGGCCGTCTGTCGCTGGCGCGCCGCCGCAGGCACGGGGATCCGGCTTCTGTTTCAGCTCTTTGGCGCGGTCAGCCACCAGCTTCAGGCACCCCAGGCGCTGGCGCGACGTGAGCGCCGCGTCGAAGGTGTCGCGCGTGGGGTACTCGATGTCGAGCATCGGGGTCAGCAGCGCCGCCAGGTTGGCCTGCACGCGGGTGCCGGCCGCCACGGCCGCGTCCGACGGTGCCTGCCCCGGAAAGCCGTCGGGCAGCTTCTCTTCCTCCTTGGCCGCCGCCAGCGTGGCCGCCTCGGCCAGCGCCTTCAGGTCGGCGGCGGTGATCTTCCAACTGCGTCCGTGCGGCGTTTCCGAAAGGGTCGGCAGGTTTTCGGTCATCGACCGCGGCACCCGCAGCGGCGAAGGCAGGGGCGGGGCCGAAGCCGCGGCGACCGCCGGGGGCGCGGCGCGGGCGCTGCGCGGTGCCAGCACGCGCAGCTGAAAGGCCTGGCGCAGCGGCGTGGACACACCGGCGGCACCGACCAGCGTGACCGTGAAGCGGTAGCGCCCCGCCTTCGTAGGCACGCCCTGCAGCAGCGCCGTGCCGGAGACCTCCAGACCCGAGTCGGCAATGTCGCCCACGACGTCGAACACGGTGGCGCCGGCGCCGTTGCGCACCAGCGGCAGTGGCCCGTAGCGCACGCCCACGCGCGCCACCGGCAGGTCGGCGGGCGTGAATTCGAGCGGCGGTGCCGCGGCTGCCGTTGCGGGCACCTCGGTCGGAGCCGGCGAAGGTGCCTGCACGGGCGCCGACTTCTGTGCCACGGCCGGCAGCAGCAGGGCCGGCAGCAGCAGGAACAGCAGAAGCAACACGGTGCCGGCCCGGCGCCAGGCCCGCCCGGGGTGCGGCGCGAGCACCGCGCCCGGGTGGGTACGGGCGCCAGGACTCGGCCGCGCAATGGCTGGCCGGCCAGCTGGAGTGGGGGGCGTGGGCAAGCTCATCTCCTAGACGGTGCGTCCCTCTTTGCGCAGTTCGCGTGCCACGCCTTGGCGCAGGTCGAGCGCCGTGATGCGCGTGCGTCCGGCACGCAGCGCGGTGACGGCGCCGTGGCGCACCACGTTGGCGATGGCGCC
Source organism: Burkholderiales bacterium (assembly GCA_011391855.1). Lineage (GTDB taxonomy): Bacteria > Pseudomonadota > Gammaproteobacteria > Burkholderiales > Burkholderiaceae_C > Rubrivivax. Next base: position 6,293 of record JAABPT010000017.1, on the reverse strand, counting down.
GCCGGAAAGTTCGTGCGCCTCGGCCAGCGCGGGCAGGTCGACGTCGGCGTCCACGCGCTCGGGCCGGGAGAGCAAGCCGCGCCACAACTGCAGCCGCTGTTCCGCGTCGGGCATCGGGAAGTAGACGATCGACTGGAAGCGGCGTGCGAAAGCCTCGTCGATATTGCCCTTCAAGTTGCTGGCCAGGATCACGGTGCCGGGAAAGTCCTCCACCCGCTGCAGCAGGTAGGACACCTCCTGGTTGGCGTAGCGGTCGTTCGAACTGCTGGTGCTGGTGCGCTTGCCGAACAAGGCGTCGGCCTCGTCGAAGAACAGGATCCAGTGCCGGTGTTGCGCCTGGTCGAAGACGCCGGCCAGGTTCTTTTCTGTTTCGCCGATGTACTTGGACACCACCATCGACAGGTCGATGCGGTACACGTCGGCGCCCACCGCCTGCCCCAGCAGCGTGGCGGTGAGCGTCTTGCCGGTGCCCGGCGGGCCGTGGAACAGGCTGCGCCAGCCCGGCTTGACGGCCTGCTCCAACCCCCAGTCGCGCAGCAGGGCGCTGCCATGTTCGATCCAGGTCAGGATGGTCTGCACCTCGTCCTGCACCTCGGGGGCGAGCACCAGGTCGCTCCAGCCCAGGCCGGTGGTGATGCGCCGCGCCGGAAAGCCGGGGCCGAAGTCGGGCTTGTGGCGTTCGCCGGTGGTGGCGCGGGCCAGCAGCTCGGGGCTGCAGACCAGCGCTGCGGCGAGCGCCGGTTCGCCCATCGCGTCGGGTTCGATGCGGATGAGGCCGCTGCGGCGCAGCACGGCGTCTTCGTCGAACAGGCGAAAGACGGCCAGCCGCCGCGTCAGGTCGTCCCCGGCCAGCAGAAAGGCGGCGGTCTCGGCGGTGGGCAGGAAGCCGCTGTGGGCGCGCCCCTTGCAGCCGCCGAATTCGGTGAAGCCGCGGTCCAGGTTCTTGTTGCGCACGAAGAGCAGGTCCAGCGCCTGCGGCCGCAGGTGCGGCACCAGCGCCAGCATCAGCACCAGTCGCTCTGCGGGGCCCAGCTTGAGCTCTTGCACCAGCGAGGCATAGCCGCGGTCGGCGCCGTCTGGCGGGCCGCCGCCGGTCAGGGGCGGCGGTGGCGGCACCGCTTCGGCGCGGTCGGCGCCGGCTTCGCGGAAATACTGCGTCAGCCGGGCTTGCAGCACGCCCTCGAACCAGGCCAGCTCGCGTTCGAGCACCGCGCTGCCCGCGACCGACGGCGGCGCGGCGGCGGGCGCAGCCGCGCGCAGGACCACGGCCTTGCGTCTAGCGCCAGTCGACATGCAGCACCTCCGTCATCCAGGGCAGCTTGAGCGTGGCATAGCCCCAGGGCAGCCGGTCCAGCAGCATGTCGAAGGCGCGCGGCGCCACGCGCAGCCGCCAGGCGCCTTCGTCGCGCTGCAGCCGGCCCTCGCGCTGCAAGAAGGTCTCGCGCAGGCCTTGCACCGAGGTGCTGCCGAGCGCATTCCAGTGCGTGATCACGGCCTGCAGCATCTGTCGTCCGGCGTCCTGCTCGTGGGCCTGTAGCACCACCTCGCGCGGCAAGGGCGTCGCCAGTGGCAGGCCGCACAGCAGCTTGTTCAGCACCAGCAGGTGCTCCTCGCGGTCGCTGCGCTCGTCCACCAGCCATTGCAGCAGGTGCACGGCGTGCGCGGCGGCATCCTCGCGGACGAAAGCGCGGCCGTCGGTCAAACCGAGCATGGAGAACAGGCGCGGCGCGTAGGCACCCAGCAGCACGAGTCCGGCGTTGTTCACCTGCACGGCCTGCCCCACCTGCAGCCCGGCCGAAAGCGTCGACTCGGCCGGGCGACGGGACTGCGCTCGCCGTGCGGGCAAGGCCGCGGCTTCGGTGCGGGCCGGTGCGGGCCGGTCCGCGGGCCGGTCGCCCTGCGCCAGCCGGCGTTCGAATTCACCTGGCACGTGAGGCCGACCCTCGACAAAATAGTGCTGCAACACCAGGCGCCATGCGCGGGCCTGGCTGGCCGGTGAGCGGCCGCTGCCGGGCGCTGGCGGAAGGGCCTTGGCGTGGGCCGGTGCTGCTGGAGTTGCGCCTGGCGTCTGTTGGGTCGCGTGTGGTCCGTCGTCGGTGCCGGCGTTCGGCCACCGCTGCGGGTGGCTCGCGGCGCGCCCCACCGCGGCCACCGCGGCCACCGCGGCCACCGCGGTGACCACGGACCCGCACGCTGCGGGTCGCAACCAGGCCAGCAGCAGGGGCCACAGGGCGGATGGCAGGCGCTGCACCAGTTCGTCGGCGACGGCCGGTTCGGACAAGGCCGCTTCGAGCAAGGCTTTCAGGGCCGAGGGGCGCTGTGCCAGCAAGAGGCGCCCCTGCTCGTGCTGCTCGTGCTGCTCGTGCTGTTCGTGCATCAGCCAGGTGCAGACCGCCGCGGCCCGCGCCGCTGGACCCGCCGCCCCGGGCCGTGTCCCAGGCGCGGCGTGCGGCCCTGTCGTTGGCGGCGTTGCGGCGTGCAGGGATTCGCCTCGCGATGCGGCATTTCGCTGCCCTCCGGGACCAGTCGCCAGCGCGCGCGCACGCCGCAGCACCAGGGCCACCGGGTCGTCGTGCTCGCTCACTGCCGCGCGCGCCGGCCCGGCTTTGGGCTTGGACAGGAACGCGGGCGGCCCTGCAGCGGGCAACGAAGGCGCCTGTGCGTCCGGCACTGCCGGGTCGGCCGCGGCCACCGGCGAGCCGGCCTCCGTCCGTGCCATGGCTTGCCGGTGCGACCGTCGCTGCTGACGCTGCAGGCTCTTCAAGCGCGCGGCCAACGCCGGCAGGTAGCTTGACAGTGGCAAGCCATGGCGCCGTGCCGTGTGCCGCAACCAGGCGTCGACAAAGCCGGCGCGGTCGAATCCGGCACCTGCAGCGGTGGTCGCATCTGCTCCGGGGTCCGCACCGGCGTCTGCATCGGCATCCGCACCAGCATCCGCCCCGGCGTTCACACGAGCGGGCCCGCTGGCGGCCCAGCGCGCCCACCACAAGGCCCAGAAAGACGCAGGCGACCAGCCTTGCGCTTCAGCGCCCGTGGCCGACCACAGCGGCCACATCGAACCGGCGGTCCAGGCTTGCAGCCAAGGCACCTCGGCCGGCGCCACCTGGGCTGCCAGGTCCAGCAGTCGGCGTCCGCCCAGGCCTTCCACCCAGCGCGCCCGCCCGCCGGCGGTGCGCAGGCTCAGTGCCAGCCAGGCTGCAAGCTTGCCGCTCTCGGCGATGCCCCGCCCAGGTTGTGCGCCGTCGTCGCCCACCCCGGGTGCGGGTTCGGGGCCGGGCGCTGCAGCATCGGCCCATGGCTCGGTCCCGTCCCGGACATCGACCTTCGTGGGGTCTGCAGCGGCATCTTCGAGGGCACGCCGGGGGGCGCTGGCGCGCGCCGCGGCGGCAAGTCCCGCGGCCCCCCCGGCCGGCGGAATCGCATCGACGCGGAGGCCGGCGCCGCTGTTGGCGGCGACAGGGGGGATTCCGGCCGCCGCGCGAAGCTCAACGACCCGGGCTGCCGAACGATATTCTTGCGCCGCGAGCGGGGTGCCGCTCAGCCACCGTTGTATGGCGGCTTGCACCTGGCGCCCCGCGGGTGAGGGCGGCATCGCATCGGCCCACGCCGCGGGCAACCGGGGCGCGGCACGGCGCAGCCAGGCGGCGGCAAAGTGCTGGCAGGCGGCGTCGGCGGTCGGGGTCGTGGCCCAGGCCCACCACCACAGCGCCCAGGCCTGGGTGGCGCTGCGCTGGCCGCGCAGCCGCAGCCAGACCGGCGGGCTGAACCACACTCCCAACCAGGCACGGGCGCCGGGCGATGCGTGTTCGACCAGCGCCAACTGGCGTGGTGTCGACAGGCAATCGGCCAGGGCCTGCCGGGATGACGCCCGTCGGCACAGGGCCGCGAGCACAGTCGAGGGCGCGCCTGCGTACATGAAACCGACCCTGCCGCTACCGAAAACGCGCCGGCCCGGCCCGGTCAGACCAGCCTGCCATGCGGCCCAGGCCGCGTCGGCATCGCGTGCCAGCAGGGCACGCTCCAGATCGGCAGCCAGCGCGGCATGCTCCAGGCCGACGGCCAGCGCGAGCGGGGTCGGCGTAGCTTCGGCAGGTGTCGCCGCGGCCAGGGTATCCAGCGCCGGCCGGACGGAGGCGCGCTTCGCAGCCCTGGGTTGCGTGTAAGCAGCCAACGCAACACCGCGGCCTAGCAGCGGCAGCGCCGATGACCCTTGCGCTGCCGCCATGGCCGCGCCGAGCACCGGCAAGCGGCGACCCGACGGTCCGCACCAGAGCGCCCAGACGCTGGCGGCCTCCACGTTCAGCAGGGCCGCGGCGTGTTGCGCCAGCGCGCGCAACGCATCCGCGCCACTGGCGGCGGCGGTGGTTGCGGCGCCGCTCGGCGGATCCAGAAGGACCGCCGCCAGTGCGGCCTCGCGGAGTCGGGTCCGCGTCTCGGCCCAGTCGCTGCGCGAGAGCTGCATCCACGCCGCGCCCAGCGGACGGCGTCGCAGCAAGGGCGCGTACAGCGCGGCCGCCGCAGGGGCCAGCAAACCCAGCAGCCGCTGCCAGGTGTCGGATGGCAGGTTGGCGGCCAGCCAGTGCCGCGCGGCGGTCGCCTGGCCGGCCTCCGCGGCCCAGGCGGCCAGCGCCGCGGGGTCGCTGCGCAGGCTGTCGCGTACGGCGGCGTCCAACCCGTGCGACTGGCGCCGGCGCCACAGGTGACGCAAGCGGGCACGCAGGCGCAGCACCGCCGCCGTGGTCTCTGGTCCGGCCCCGGCCTCGGCCCCGGCCTTGGCCTCGGCCCAGGATGCCGCTGGCGGTGTCGCCGTGGACGCCGTCGCAGGTTCACCTCGGCCGGTGGCAGCGATCCGCAACGAAGCCCGCAGATGGCGGGCAACACGCGCGCAGGCAGGGGCCTGCAGGGCTTCGTCGAGCACGGCGGCCCACAGCTGTCGCGCCAGCAGGCCTGCGGGCATCGCCACGCCGGTGCGGCCAGCGCGCCGCACGGCGGCGTCCACCCAGTCGGCCAGGGGCCAATGGCCGGGCAGGCCCAGTGCCCGTGCCAAGTGCTCCAGTCCGGCCGGAGCCAGCTGTTCGGCCAGGCGCCGCGTCAGGCGTTGCCGCAGTGCTGCGTCGACCTGCTGCAACTGCCGCGCCAGCGCCTGAGCGTCCCGCAAGACCACGGTCTGGGCCCAGGCCGGGAAGCTGCGTCCCGCTGGCCAGGTCAGGTGCCAGGGCAGGCAGCCATGCAGCAGAAAGTGCTGCAATGCGTCGAGGTCGGCCCGCCGACGCGCCTTTGCGACGACGGCGTCGCCGCCGTGCGCCGCCGGCGCTGTCGCAGGGGGTGCCCGCAGGCGGTCGCGCAGTTGCTCCAGCAGCTGGTCGCGCAGCCGCCGTTCCCACTGGCCGCACAGGTCCGGGCCGCTGACCGGTCCGAGGTCGATCTCCAGGCGGTCCAGCCGCCAGATCTCGGCCGCACCCGGCTGTGGCTGCGACTGCGGCTGCGGCTGCCTCGCCGGGGCGTGGCGCGGCTCGCCGCTGGCACCGGGCGGGCTGGCGGTCCGCGGCCCGGTGCTGCGTGCACCCAGTTCGCTGCACACCTGGTCGAAGACCGATTCGATGACGCGCAGCGCAGACCCGCGCATGAAGGACTGCAACTGCTCCTGTTCGGCGAAGGCGCGCTCCTCGCTGGCCAGCGCGACGTCGAATTCGAGACTGTCGATGAGGTGCATCTCAAGTCCCGTGGCGGCCCGTGCCAGGGGGGGCGCTGGTGGCCTGCGCCGCCATCGAGTCCGCCAGCAACTTCGCCAGCGCGGCAGCGCGGCCGTCCACCGCTTCGCGCAAGCCGGTGTCGCCCAGTGCCCCGGCCCAGGCCACGCGCGCACCCAGCCAGGCCTCGAAGGCCTGCTCGAAGGCGGCCATCGGCGCCGGCTCCAGCCAGTGGCAGTGCGTCATCAGGTGGGCGGGCGCATTGAGCTGCACGGTCTCCTGCGCCAGCACGCGAAACGCCGGCTGCTGGCAGCGCAGGGTCCAGGTCGGAAAGACCACGCTCAGCTGCAGCTCGTGAAACGCCGCCGGCACGCCCGCGTGCGCTGCTGCCCCGCCCAGCGGGCGCAGCAGCACATGCTCGACGACGTGCAGGCCTTCGCATCGCTCGTCGAGCTCGAGCGCCAGCGCCCGCATTGCCGTGGCCATGCGCCGCGGCTGGGCCAGCAGGATGGCCCCGTCGCGGCCCGGGTCGGCATCGGTCGCGGTGCCGGCGCTGCCGCCGCCGAGGCTGAACTCGCCCAGCTCCCAGTAGGTCCCGGCCTC
>JAABPT010000016.1 GCA_011391855.1 Burkholderiales bacterium | reverse complement strand
ACCAGGTCGGTGAGCGTGAAGCCGTCGTGCGAAACGACGTAGTTGACCGACTCCGCCGGCGATCGGCGGCGCGCCTGGAACAGGTCCGAAGAACCCGCCAGCCGCAGCGCCAGTTCGCCGCGTGTGCAGTCGCCGCCCAGCCAGAAGGCGCGCGCGGTGTCGCGGAAGCGGTCGTTCCACTCCTGCCAGCCGCGCGGGAACTGCCCCACCTGCCAGCCGCCGGGACCGATGTCCCAGGGCTCGGCAATGAGCTTCACACGCTGCAGCACCGGGTCCTGCTGCACGGCCTTGAAGAAGGGGCCGTCGCACTCGAAGCCGCCGTCGCCGCGCCCGAGCACGGGGGCCAGGTCGAAGCGGAAACCGTCGACGTGCATTTCCTGCACCCAGTAGCGCAGGCTGTCCAGCACCATCTGCAGCACGCGCGGGTGGCGGATGTCGACCGTGTTGCCGCAACCGCTCCAGTTCTCGTAGCGGTCGCGCTGGCCATGCTGCAGGCGGTACCAGCAGGCGTTGTCGAAGCCGCGCCAGCTCAGCGTGGGGCCGCGTTCGTCACCCTCTGGCGTGTGGTTGTAGACCACGTCCAGCAGCACCTCCAGCCCAGCGGCGTGCAGCCGGCGCACCATGGCGCGGAATTCGTCGCGCGGCTGGGCACTGGCGGCGTAGCGCGGGTCCGGGCAGAAATAGCCGATGGTGTTGTAGCCCCAGTAGTTCACCAGGCCCATTTCCACCAGCCGCTCCTCGTCCAGGATCTGCTGTACCGGCAACAGGCTCACCGCGGTGACGCCGATGCGCTTCAGGTGGGCGATGGCCGCGTCGCTGGCCAGTCCGGCGTAGGTGCCCTGCAGCGCCTCGGGGACGCCCGGCAGGCGCTTGCTGAATCCGCGCACGTGAACTTCGTAGATCACGGTGTCGACCAGCGGCGTGCCAGGCGCGCGGTCGCCCTGCCAGTCGAAACGCTCGTGCACGACACGCGCCTTCAGCGCCTCGCGGGCGTTGTCGCGCGTGTCCATGTCCTGCGGGTGGTCGCGGTCGGCGCCGAAGTGCGCGCCCTCCCAGTTGAAACCGCCGGGCGGGCTGACGATTTCGCGCGCCCAGGGGTCGAGCAGCAGCTTGTGCGGATTGAAGCGGTGGCCGCGGTCCGGCCGCCAGGGGCCGTGGGCTCTGAAGCCATACACGAGGCCGGGCCTGGCGCCGGGCAGGCGGCCGTGCCAGACGTCGCCGCTGCGCACCGGCAGCGGCACGCGCGCGAGCTCGGCGTGGCCGTCGGGCCCGAACAGGCACAGCTCGACTTGCGTTGCATGTTCAGAGAAGGCAGCGAAATTGACGCCGCTGCCGTCGTGGCAAGCCCCCATCGGCCACGGCCGGCCGTGCTCCAGCGCCACCACTTCACGGCCGTGCGTGGTGGCACCGCGGATCAGCTGGTCCATTCAAGGAATACCGTGGCCAGCGGCGGCACCGTCAGCAGCACCGACTGCGGTCGCCCGTGACTGGGCACCGCCTCGGCGGTGGCCGCGCCCAGCGGCGTGCCGACGTTGCTGCCGCCGTAGTAGGCCGAATCGGTGTTCAGCCGCTCCAGCCACTGCCCGGGTGCCGGCACGCCGAGGCGAAGGCCGTGGTGTACGACGGGCGCGAAATTGCACACCACCAGCATCATCTGCCCGTCGCGCCCCTTGCGCACGAAGCTCAGCAGGCTGCGGCGCGCGTCGTCGTGGTCGATCCACTCGAAGCCGGCGCCCGTGAAGTCCTGGCTGTACAAGGCCGGACTGGCGCGATACAGGCGGTTCAGGTCGCGCACCAGCCGCTGCACGCCGGCATGGCTGGCGTCGCCGAGCAGGTGCCAGTCCAGGCTGTGGTCGTGATTCCATTCGCGGTCCTGGGCGAATTCGCAGCCCATGAACATGAGCTTCTTGCCCGGGTGGCCGAACATGAAGCCGTAGTACGCGCGCAGGTTGGCGAACTGCTGCCAGCGGTCGCCCGGCATCTTGGCCAGCAGCGAACCCTTGCCGTGCACGACTTCGTCGTGCGAAAGCGGCAGCACGAAGTTCTCGTTGAAGGCATAGACCAGGCCGAAGGTCATCTCGCCGTGGTGGTAAGGGCGGTGGATGGGGTCGCGCGAGATGTACGCCAGCGTGTCGTGCATCCAGCCCATATTCCACTTGTAGTGGAAACCCAGGCCGCCGGCATAGGTGGGGCGGCTCACCGCGGGGAAGGCGGTGGACTCCTCGGCCAGCGTCACCGCCTGCGGGCGTTCGACGCCGATGACTTCGTTGGTGCGCTTGAGAAAGGCGATGGCTTCCAGGTTCTCGCGCCCGCCATGTGCGTTGGGGATCCACTCGCCCGCCTTTCGGCTGTAGTCGCGGTAGAGCATGGACGCCACGGCGTCGACGCGCAGGCCGTCCACATTGAAGCGCTCCAGCCAGTACAGCGCGCTGCCGACGAGGAAATTGCGCACCTCGGTACGGCCGAAGTTGTAGATGAGGGTGTTCCAGTCGTTGTGGAAACCCTCGCGCGGGTCGGCGTATTCGTACAGGCAGGTGCCGTCGAAACGCGCCAGGCCCCAGTCGTCGGTGGGAAAGTGGGCCGGCACCCAGTCCAGCAGCACGCCGATGCCGGCGGCATGCGCGCTGTCGACGAAGCGGCGAAATCCAGCCGCGTGGCCGAAACGCGCGGTCGGTGCGTACTGGCCCAGCGTCTGGTAGCCCCAGGAGCCGTCGAACGGGTGTTCGCTCACCGGCATCAGTTCCAGGTGCGTGTAGCCCATGTCCCGCGCATAGGCCACCAGGTCCTCGGCCAGTTCGTCCCAGTTCAGCCAGCGGTCGTCTTGTTCGGGCTTGCGGCGCCAGCTCGCCAGGTGCACCTCGTAGATGCTCATCGGCGCGTCCAACGCATTCGCCGCCTGGCGCTCGGGCGAGGGCGGCGCCACCGGCGGCATCACCGCCACCACGCTGGCCGTGGCCGGGCGCAGTTCGGCCTGGCGCGCAAACGGGTCGGCCTTCTGCGGCAGCAGAGCACCGTCGCGGTCGAGCAGCTCGAACTTGTAACGCTCGCCGACATGCACGCCGGGCAGGAAGAGTTCCCACACGCCGCACTCGCGGCGAAGCCGCATGGGGTGGCGGCGGCCGTCCCAGAGGTTGAAATCGCCGACCACGCTCACGCGCGACGCATTCGGCGCCCAGACGGCGAAGCTGGTGCCGGCCACGCCTTCCATTTCGCGCGGCGTGGCGCCCAGCATCTCGTAGGGCCGCAGGTGCGAGCCTTCGGCCAGCAGCCAGGCGTCCATCTCGCCGAGCACGGCGCCGAAGCGGTAGGGGTCGTCGATGAGGGTGCTCACGCCGCCCGGCCAGACCACCTGCAGCCGGTAGGGGCCGTCGGCGGGCAGGGTGCCTTCGAAGATCCCGTCGGCATGGCACTGGTCCAGTGTGACGCGGCCGCTGCCTGACACGGCCTCGACGGCCGTGGCACCGGGCAGAAAGGCACGAACCCAGGTGCGGCCGTCGGCCTGCAGGTGCGGACCCAGCACCGAGAAGGGGTCGCCGTGCCGGCCTTGGCAAAGGCTTTGGATGTCGTCGTCGTTGAGCATGGGTTGCGGTCAGGGCCGGCCGCGGGCCTCATCAGGCCTTGGCCGCCAACCCCCAGACCTCCTTGGCGTATTCACGGATGGTACGGTCAGACGAGAAGAAACCCATGCCGGCCACATTCGCGATGGCCATGCGGGCCCAGGCGTCGCGGTCGCGGTACAGGGCATCGACACGTGCTTGTGCCGCCAGGTACGCGTCGAAATCGGCCAGCAGCATGTAGTGGTCGCCGCCCCACAGCAGTCCGTCGACCAGGGCGCGGTAACGGCCAGGTTCTTCGGCCGAGAACTGACCGCCGGCCACGGCGTCCAGCGCCGCCTTCAGCGGAGCATTCTCTTCGTAGATCCGCAGTGGCTGGTAGCCGGCCGCGCGGCTGGCGGCGACCTCGGCCGCCGAAAGGCCGAAGATGAAGATGTTGTCGTCGCCCACGTTCTGGCGGATCTCGATATTGGCGCCGTCGTCGGTGCCGATGGTGAGCGCGCCGTTGAGCGCCAGTTTCATGTTGCCGGTGCCGCTGGCTTCGGTGCCGGCGGTGGAGATCTGCTCCGACAGGTCGGCGCCGGGCATGATGACCTCGGCCACCGAGACGCCGTAGTTGGGCACGAAGACGAGCTTGAGCTTGCCGCCGATGCGCGCGTCGTGGTTGATGACCTGGCCCACGTCGTGGATGAGCCGGATCACGTTCTTGGCGGTGATGTAGCTGGACGCCGCCTTGCCGGCCAGGATCACCGTGCGCGGCACCCAGCCTTCGCCGCCGGGGCCGGCCGGGTCGGCCAGCATGGCCTGGTAGCGTGCCACCACCTGCAGCACGTTGAGCAACTGGCGCTTGTATTCGTGGATGCGCTTGACCTGCACGTCGAACAGGCTGGCCGGGTCCACCGCGACGCCCGTGGTGGCCTGGATGTGCGCCGCCAGCCGGGCCTTGTTGGCGTGCTTGACGGCCAGGAAGGCGTGGCGGAAATCAGTGCGGTCGGCATGGGCGTTCAGCTGGATCAGCTGGTCCAGGTCGAGCCGCCAGCCGCTGCCGATCGCCTCGTCGATCAGCGAGGCCAGTCCCGGGTTGGCCTGCGCCAGCCAACGGCGGGGCGTGATGCCGTTGGTCATGTTGATGAAGCGCTCCGGCCACAGGCTGGCGAAGTCGCGGAAGATGGTGGCCACCAGCAGGTCGGAGTGCAGCGCCGACACGCCATTGACCTTGTGGCTGCCCACGATGGACAGGTGCGCCATGCGCACGCGCCGCTCGCCCGTTTCGTCGATCAGCGAGAGCCGGCGCAGGAAGTCGTGGTCGCCGGGCTTGTGCGCCGCCGCCTCTTCCAGGAAACCCTGGTTGATGCGCAGGATGATCTCCAGGTGCCGCGGCAGCACGCGCTGCATCAGCGCCACCGGCCAGGTCTCCAGCGCCTCGGGCATCAGCGTGTGGTTGGTGTAGCTGAAGACTTTCTTCGTCAGGGCCCATGCCGCGTGCCAGCCGAAGGCGTTCTCGTCCACGAGCAGGCGCATCAGTTCGGCCACGCCGATGGCCGGATGGGTGTCGTTGAGATGGATGGCCACCTTGTCGGCCAAGTTGGTCAGCCGGCCGTGTTCGGCCTGGTGGCGCGCCAGGATGTCCTGCAGCGACGCGCTGGTGAAGAAATATTCCTGGCGCAGGCGCAGTTCACGGCCGGCATCGGTGCTGTCATTGGGGTACAACACCCAGGAGATGTTTTCAAACTCGTTCTTGAACTGCGCGGCGCGCGCATAGTCGCCGGTATTGAAGGCATGCAGGTCGATCTGGGACGGCGCCGCCGCTTTCCACAAGCGCAAGGTGCTGACGCGTTCGGTGCCGTGGCCGGGAACCACCATGTCGTAGGCCTTGGCGTTGACCTCGCCGGCATGGCGCCAGACCGGCACCTGGCTGGGTTCGGTCGGATGCTCGACCCAGCCGCCGAAACGCACCGCGTAGTGCACGCCGGCGCGCGGAAACTCCCAGGGCGTGCCGTCTTCCAGCCAGGGGTCGGGGTGCTCGACCTGGCGCCCGCCCTGGATGCTTTGCTTGAACATGCCGAATTCGTAGCGGATGCCGTAGCCGAAGGACGGCAGTTCCAGCGTGGCCATCGCATCCAGGAAACACGCGGCCAGCCGGCCCAGGCCGCCATTGCCGAGCGCTGCGTCGGCCTCGGTGGCCGCCACGTCCTCCAGCGTGCAGGCATGCTGGCGCGCGGCGGCGCCCATCTCGGCGCTGATGTCCAGCGCGGCCAGCGCGTTGGACAACGTACGGCCGATCAGAAATTCCATCGACAGGTAGCAGACGCGGCGTGCCTTGGCGCTGCGGTCGGCGCCGTCGGTGGCGACCCAGCGTCGGGACAACTGCTCGCGCGCGACCTGGGCCACCGCGTGCATGATGTCGTTGTGAGTGGCCGTGGCCGGCGCGGTGCCGACGGTGGCCAGCAGGTGGTGTTCGACGGCAGCGGCGGTGGCCCCGATTGGATTCTCGGGGGACTGGGCAGCAGTGTTCATGGCAGGGATTCCGTGGGTGGCGGGCTCGGGTCAGGCCGGCCTGCGCGGGCGAGTGTTCGGCGCCGCGCAGGCAGTGTTGCTGATCGCTCGGGCCAGCGTCAATGAGTTTTGACCATCATCAAATGTAGTTTGACTATGCGCGTTGTCAGGACCGGATGTGGCATGCAGACTTTCCGTACTTAGCACGATCGATGCCTGCAGCAGGCGAACATTTATCGTTGATCATTTAGGCACGTCAGATGATGTGGCGCATCGCATTTTCCCGATGAGCTCGGGCGGTGCCGCCCCCATAGTGGTGCTCTTCGTGCCGTGTCACTTTCTTGCAGAAACCCAACAGGAGACCCCATGAGACCGATCGATGTCGCCCAGGGCCTGGACTTGCCGCGGCGTGCCGTGGCCTTGGTGCTGGCCGGGGGCCGCGGCAGCCGGCTGAGAAATCTGACCGACAGCCGCGCCAAGCCGGCGGTGTATTTCGGCGGCAAGTTCCGCATCGTCGACTTCGCGCTGTCGAACTGCATGAATTCGGGCATCCGCCGTATCGGCGTCATCACGCAGTACAAGAGCCACAGCCTGTTGCGCCACCTGCAGCGCGGCTGGGCCTTCCTGAAGAGCGAGATGAACGAATTCGTCGACCTGCTGCCGGCCCAGCAGCGCGTGGACGAGGAAAGCTGGTACCGCGGCACGGCCGACGCCGTGTATCAGAACCAGGACATCCTAGCCGCCTACCGTGCCGACTACGTGGTGGTGCTGGCCGGCGACCACATCTACAAGCAGAACTACGCGCTGATGCTGGCCGACCACGTGGCGCAGGGCCGCGAATGCACCGTGGGCTGCATCGAGGTGGACCAGAAGGAGGCCACCGCCTTCGGTGTCATGGCCATCGACGAGAAGCGACTCATCCTGGACTTCGTCGAGAAGCCGGAAGACCCGCCCACCATCCCGGGCAAGCCGGGGCGCTCGCTGGCCAGCATGGGCATCTACATCTTCAATGCCCGATTCCTGTACCGTGAACTCGAGCGCGACATGGCCGACCCGCATTCGAGCCACGACTTCGGCAAGGACATCATTCCCAAGCTGGTCAAGCTGGGCCAGGCGGTGGCCCACCCGTTCGAACTCAGCTGCGTGGGGGCGCGCATCGGCGAGACTCCGTACTGGCGCGACGTGGGCACGATCGACGCCTACTGGGACGCCAATATCGACCTCACCGCCACCGACCCGCTGCTGAACCTGTACGACACCAACTGGCCGATCTGGACCTACCAGCCGCAGCTGCCGCCGGCCAAGTTCGTGCACAACCAGGAAGACCGCCGCGGCGTGGCCGTGGAGTCCATGGTCTCGGGCGGTTGCATCATCAGCGGCGCGGTGTTCCGCTCGGTGCTGTTCTCCAGCGTGCGCGTGCACTCGTATTCGGCCGTCAACTGGTCGGTGCTGCTGCCGGGCGTGCAGGTGGGTCGCCATGCGCGCCTGACGCGGGTGGTGGTCGACCGCGACTGCGTCATTCCCGACGGCATGGTCATCGGCGAGGACGAGGTGGCCGATGCCGAGCACTTCTTCCGCACGGAGTCGGGCATCACGCTGGTCACGCGCGAGATGCTGCGCCGGTTCTGAACAAGAAAGGGCGCCATGAGAGTCTTGCACGTGGCCGCGGAAGTATTTCCGCTGGTCAAGACCGGCGGCCTGGCCGACGTGGTGGCTGCGCTGCCGGTGGCGCTGGCCGGGCAGGGGGCCGACGTGCGCCTGCTGCTGCCGGGCTACCCGGCGGTCATGGACAGCGTGCAGGGCTCGCGCACCGTCATCGACATCGGTGCCTGTTTCGGCGCGCTTCGCGTGCGGCTGCTGCTGGCGCGCATGCCCGGCAGCAAGCTGCCGGTGTACGTGGTCGACGCGCCCTACTATTACCGGCGTGGCGGCAGTCCCTACCAGGACAGCCGCGGCGAGGAGTGGCCCGACAACTTGCAGCGCTTCGCGCTGCTGGGCTGGCTGGCGGCCCACCTGGCTGCCGAGGACGCCGACCCCGACTGGGCGCCCGACATCGTGCACGCCCACGACTGGCATGCCGCCATGGCCTGCGCCTATATCGCCGAGCACCCGCCCACGCCCGCGGCCACGGTGTTCACGGTGCACAACCTGGCCTACCAGGGGCTGTTCCCGATGCATGACTGGTCGTCATTGGGCCTGGCCACGCGGCTGATGTCGCCGGCGGGTCTGGAGTTCCACGGCCAGCTCAGCTTCATGAAGGCCGGGCTGAAATTTGCCGATCACATCACCACCGTCAGCCCGAACTACGCGCGCGAGATCGCCACGCACGAATTCGGCTGCGGGCTGGACGGTGTCATCCGCGACCGCGGCGCCGCCGTCACAGGCGTGCTCAACGGCATCGACGACGAGGTCTGGAACCCCGCCACCGACCCGGCCATCGCCGAACGCTACGACGCCGAGCGCCCGAGCGGCAAGCGTAGCTGCCGGCTGGCCCTGCAGTCCGAATTGGGCCTGCACGCCGACGACGCCGCGCTGCTGGTCACCGTGGTCAGTCGCCTCACGGCGCAGAAGGGCCTGGACCTGGTGCTGGCCGCGCTGCCTGCGCTGCTGCAGGCCGGGGTGCAGCTGGCAGTGCAGGGCACCGGCGAGCCCGCGCTGGAGGCGGCCTTCCTGATGGCCATGCGTTCGCATCCGGGGCGCGTGCACGTGCACATGGGTTACGACGAGGCGCGTGCCCACCGCCTGGTCGCGGGCGCCGATGCCATCGCCGTGCCGTCCCGCTTCGAGCCCTGCGGGTTGACGCAGTTGTACGGGCTGCGCTATGGCACGCTGCCGATTGTTCGGCGCGTGGGCGGGCTGGCCGACACCGTCACCGATGCCAGCCCCAAGACCCTGGCCGAAGGCACCGCCACCGGCTTCAGCTTCGACGCTGCCACGCCCGCAGCCTTCGAGAAGGCGGTCAAACGGGCGGTCGAGTTGCGCCAGGATGCCGGGGCCTGGGGCGCGCTGATGAAGTCGGCCATGGCGCAGCGGTTTTCGTGGCAGGGGCCGGCGCAGGCCTATCTCGACCTCTACGGCGCCGCGCTGATGGCGCGGCAGGCACGCTGAGGGAGCTAAGCCCTTGGGCGGGGATGGAGCTTGGCGGACGGGGCGGGATTCGAACCCGCGGGGGGCTGTTAACCCCCACATGCTTTCCAGGCATG
>JAABPT010000015.1 GCA_011391855.1 Burkholderiales bacterium | reverse complement strand
TGCGGCAGCAGGCCGGCGGTGGCCAGCAGGCCGGCCACGGTGGCGCCGTGCGCCAGCATTTCGCGTCGGGTTTGCATCAGTCTCTCCTTATGCTTGATCTGGATCATTGATTGCGGTCTTGGGCATGCCAACCCGGGCATACCCGCTTCGGTGTAGCACCTAACTCTTTTGGGTAGTCGGCGGCCTTGGGTGGTCAGCGACCATGGGTCAGCGTTTGGCACCGCCGGCCAGCCACCTGGCTATGGCCTCGGCCTCGCTCTCGGGCAGGGTCTGGGGCGGCATCGGGATCGGGCCCCAGATGCCCGAGCCGCCGGCGCGGATCTTGCCCTTCAGGTATTCGAAGGCATCGGGCCGGGCGGCATATTTCTTGGAGATATCCGCCAGCGCCGGGCCCACGACCTTGTTGTCCATGGCATGGCAGGTCAGGCACAGGTGCTGTTGCAGCGTCTTGGTGATTTCGGCCGCTGCAGAGGGTGCCGCGACCGGTGCCGCACGTGCCGGCGCGGCACCGCCGCCCGGCGGCACGCTGGTGTCGGCACCGCGCTGCGCCCCCACGGCGCGGTTCTGCTCGGCCAGGTTGCCGTGAGCGTTGCGTGCGAAGTCGGGCAGGAACGAGGCCACGCTGGGCTCGGCCACGCAGTCCTTCATGCAGGCCACGGCCTTGACGTCGGGCTTGCCGCCGTTGCCCAGCGTCCTGCCGGGCCACAGGCCATGGTCCGTGGTCATGCCATTCCGGTTGGGCAGCAGCTTTTGCGCGTCGGCCATGTTGCGGTCCGACAGCACGTAGTCGTCGGGCAGCACGCCGCCCAGGTTGAGCAGGAAGGCAGTCACGGCGTAGACCTCGTCGGGCTTCAGCGACTTGGGCGCATTCCACGGCATCGCGCGGTGGATGTAGTCCCACAGCGTGGAAATCGTGGGCACCTTCATCAGCGTGGTGCGGCCGGGGTAGCCCGAATCAGTGAGACGCGCCACGCGGCCGGTCTTCACGTCTTCCTTGGTCGTGCCGCCGACCAGCGGCGTGAAGATCTCGTTGCTCTCACCGAAGATGCCGTGGCAGGAAGCGCACCGGGTCTCCCAGATGTCCATGCCCTGGGCCACCGAGCCGCTGCCCTTGGGCAGGCCCAGGAAATCGGGGCGCACGTCGATGTCCCAGGCCGCCACTTCGCTGGCCGTGGCCGGACGGCCGATGCCCTGGAATGCCGACGACTGGGCCAGCGTGGCGCCGGCAGCGAGCGCCAGCAGCGCGCCGATGGCGGCCTTACGAGAGCTGAACATTCTTGACTTCCCCACTCTCCTGTACGAGCCAGGTCTGGATCGAGTTGTTGTGATAGATCGAGCGCGTGCCGCGCACGGTGCGCAACAGGCGGTTGGTGGGCTGCACGTAGCCGGTTTCGTCGATGGCGCGGCTCTGGATCAGCGCCGGCTTGCCGTCCCACACCCAGTCGAGCGTGAAGCGGGTCAGGCACTTGTCCATCACCGGTCCCTGGAAACGCGCGGTGCGCCAGTTGCGCCCGCCGTCCACGGAAACGTCCACCTGCTTGATCTTGCCGCGCCCGCTCCAGGCCAGGCCGCTGATCTGGTAGTAGCCCTTGTCCAGCAGCACCTGGCCGCCGGAAGGCGTGGTGACCACGCTCTTGCACTCCTGGACGCTGCTGTACTGCCGGTGCAGCCCGCTGGGCATGAGATCCACGTAATGGATGGCCTCGTCCTTGGCGGCGTAGGGCTTGTCGCCCACTTCGATGCGACGCAGGTATTTCACCCAGCTCACGCCTTGCACGCCCGGCACCACCAAGCGCAGCGGATAGCCGTTCTCGGGCCGCAGCATCTCGCCGTTCTGGCCGTAGGCCACCAGCACCTCGCCGCTCTCGATCATCTCCATGGGAATGGTGCGCGTCATCGAACTGCCGTCGGCACCTTCGGCCAGCACGAAGCGGCCGCGCCGGTAGTCGGCGCCGGCCATGTCGAGCAGCACCTTCAACGGCACGCCGGTGAATTCACTGCAGCTGAGCATGCCGTGGCTGTACTGGCAGGTGGGCACAGCCACGTTGCCCCACTCCATGCCGGTATTGGCGCCGCACTCGATGAAGTGGAAGCGGCTCACGCTGGGCAGCCGCATGATCTCGTCCACGGTAAAGACCATGGGCGTCTTCACCATCTTCGCGTCCGAGCCGTTGACCATGAGCCGGTGCTTGCTGGGGTCGATGTCCCACCAGCCCTGGTGGTGGCGCTCGAAGTGCAGGCCGCTCGGCGTGACGATGCCGAACAGGCTTTGCAGCGGCGCGAACGACACGGAAGACTGCTGCGTCTGCGTCAGGCCCGGGCTCTGCCGGCGCTGCACGTTGGATTCGAATTTGGACGGCTTGCCGTACCCGTCGGTGGCCACGCCCAGGCCCAGGCCGGTGGTGTGCGCGGGCAGTTCCAGGATATTCGCGTCGCCGCCGGCAGCCGGCACCGGGTTGACCTGCGCCACCACGGCCGGCGCGGCGCCGGCGGCCAGCGCGGTGGCAAAGGCGTTGCGGATGAAGTCGCGGCGGCCGGCGCGGGCCTCGCCGTGCACGGAGCGAACGCCGGCCGGAGTGAGGAAGTTTTCCGGCGCCTTTTGCACGCGGCCGGTGGCGGCGTGTGGATGGGAGTACGGGTCGGTCACGGCTGTCTCGGTAGGAACATTCGGATATAAGCAACCACGAATATACAAGCTCGACAGCAACCCGCACTTAGGGAAAGCCCGCGTGGCTTCGCTACGGCTGAGCTGCTTCAACGCAGCTACTTTCCTCTGCGTCTGTCGCGTTGCGTCCTTCGTCTTTCGGAAGCTGCCGCGTGGCGCGCTGCTACGGCTGGCCGACGATGGAGGCCGTGGCCATGAGCTCTTCGAACAGTGCCAGCGAAACCGCGCCCGACACCGCATACGGGTCCAGCGCCGGCCGCTCTGAATATTTGAGCAGCAGCCCCGGGTTCAGCCGCGCCATGTTGACCTGGCCCATGGACCAGCCCGCAAAGCGGCGTTCGCCGATCTCGTCGTAGCTGAGCAATTCCACGTCGGTGTGGCAGGGGTCGGCTGCGATGCGGTTGTAGAGCTTGTTGACGGCACTGCGCCCGCCTTCCAGCACCTGCAGGAAGATGCCTTCGCTGAAGCACAGCACGCCGGTGATGCCCTGCGCCGGGTTGTTGGCCTTGGACTTGCGCAGGATATCGAGCAGCCGATCCTGGTCCACGGACGGCACGGCACGGCTGGCATACATGAGACGCACGAGCATCGGAGTTTCCTGTTCAGGCGGAGTGTTTGCGGGGCAGCAGCGAAAGGAATTCGCGACGCAGGTTGGCGTCTTTCAGGAACGCGCCGCGCATCACGCTGTTGACCATGGCGGAGTCGGTGTCCTTGACGCCGCGCCAGTGCATGCAGAAGTGGTCGGCCTCCATCACGATGGCCAGACCGTCGGGGCGCACCCGCTGCTGCAGTTCGTTGGCCAGCATCGTGACCGCCTCTTCCTGGATCTGCGGGCGGCTCATGATCCAGTCGGCGATGCGCGCGTATTTGCTCAGGCCGATCAGGTTGCTGTGCTCATTGGGCAGGATGCCGATCCACACCTTGCCGAAGATCGGGCACATGTGGTGGCTGCAGGCGCTGCGCACGGTGATCGGGCCCACGATCATGAGCTCGTTCAGCCGCTCGGCGTTGGGGAACTCGGTGACCGCGGGCATGGGCACGTAGCGGCCGCGGAAAACCTCTTCCAGGTACATCTTGGCCACGCGCTGGGCGGTTTCGTTGGTGTTGTGGTCGCTGTCGGTGTCGATGACCAGCGCGCGCAGCACCTCCTGCATCTTGGCCTGCACCTCGGCCTTCAGTTCTTCCATCTCGCCCGCGCGCATGAACGCCGAAATATTGTCGTTGGCGTGGTGGCGGCGGCCGGCGGTCACGAGCCTGTAGCGGATGCGCTCGGAGGCGGGCAATGCCGCCACTTCCTCCTCGCTGCGAAAGATGCGGCCGCGAGGCTCGTCGGGTGGTGCGGGTAGGCTGGCCATGCGTGCGGAGGCAAGTTGCCGATTACGGTAAAGCCGTCATTGTGCGCCGCCGCGGTTCGCCCTGCCGCCGTCTAGACTGCCGCGATGACCGCTGCTCAACCCTCGCCCCCGCTGTGGCGGCTGCTCGAACACACGGCCGACGCGCTGCAGGCCGTGCGCGGCGGCCGTTCGCTCACCGACGTGCTGGCGCGCTGCCCGGCCGAACTGCGCCCCGGCGTGCAGGCGCTGAGCTTTCACACCTTGCGCTGGCTGGGCAGCGCCGGCGAGGCGCGCGCGCTGCTGGCGCCCAAGACGCCGGCGCCGGCGGTGGACGCGCTGCTGGTCACCGCGCTGGCGCTGCTGTGGCCCGACGAAACGCCGCCGTATGCCGAGCACGCGCTGGTCGACCAGGCGGTGACGGCCGTGCGCCACCGCACGCCGCCAGCGGCCGGTTTCGTGAACGCCGTGCTGCGACGCTTCCTGCGCGAGCGCGACGCCGTGGTGGCCGCCGTGCGGCACACGCCGCTGGGCGCCTGGAACCACCCGCTGTGGTGGGTGCAACGGGTGCAGCACGATTGGCCCCAGCAATGGCAGGGCCTGCTCACCGAAGCCAACCGCCGCCCGCCGATGACCTTGCGCGTGAATGCGCGCCGCGGCACCGCGGCGGCGTATGTGCAGCGCCTGGCAGCCGCCGGGCGCGCGGCCCACGTGCTGGAACACGTGGCCGCAGGGTTGCCCGCGCCCAGTGCCGCCGTCGTGCTGGCCGAGCCCTGCCCGGTGCAGCAGCTGCCCGGTTTTGCCGAAGGCGAGGTCTCGGTGCAGGACGCCGCCGCGCAATGGGCCGCACCCTTGCTGCTTTCCGGCGCGCCGCTGCGCCCGGGCGCGCGCGTGCTGGACGCCTGTGCGGCGCCCGGCGGCAAGACCGCGCACCTGCTGGAACTGGCCGATCTGGACCTGCTGGCGCTGGACAGCGACCCGCAGCGCCTGGCCCGCGTGCAGGAAACACTGAACCGCCTGCAACTGCACGCAGAACCGAGCGCGCCTCCAGGACCGGGCCGGTGGCCCGGCCCGCCCCCCGCGGGGGTTCCAGCCGACCGGCCCAGCCGGATCGAACTGAAAGCCGGCGACGCCCGCCGCCCTGCCGACTGGTGGGACGGCCGGCCTTTCGACGCCATCTTGCTGGACGCACCCTGCACGGCCAGCGGCATCGTGCGCCGCCACCCCGACGTGCGCTGGCTGCGCCGCCCCGACGACGTGGCCGCGCTGGCGCGCATCCAGGCCGAGCTGCTGGACGCCCTGTGGCCGCTGCTGACACCCGGCGGCCACCTGCTGTACGCCACCTGCTCCATCTTCAAGGCCGAGGGCCAGGACCAGATCGACGCATTTTTGCAACGTTGCCCCGCGGGCACGGCCACGCTGGCGCGTCACTCGCCAGGCCATCTGCTGCCCAGCCGCGACAATGGGAATGGCGTGCGCCCGGGCCCCGGCCCAGCGCCGTACGACGGCTTCTTCTACGGGCTGCTGCGCAAGACCTGACGAAACACCCACCCAACCGATGCACCAGTCGCTGGTCCGCCGACGCTACCTGCAGGGCCTCCAGCTCCTGCTGGTGCTGGTGTGCCTGTGGGCCGGCGTGGTGCGTGGCCAGGGGGTGGAGCTGGCCTCGCTGCAAACGAGTCAGGAAGAAGGGGCCCTGAATCTGGACTTCGCCGCGCGCGTGACGCTGCCCAAGGCGGTGGAAGACGCCCTGCAGCGCGGCGTGCCCATCTACTTCTTGGCCGAAGCGCGCTTGCTGCGCAGTCGCTGGTACTGGCGCGACGAGCGGGTGGCCCGCGTGTCGCGCTCGTGGCGCATCGCCTACCAGCCACTGACCAACACCTGGCGCGTGGGCCTGGGCGGCCTGCACCAGACGCTGGACACGCTGTCCGAGGCCTTGAACACGGCCTCGCGCAGTGCCGGCTGGAAGCTGACCGACCTTTCGCAGGTGGACCCCGACAGCCGCTACTACGTCCAGTTCAGCTACCGGCTCGACACCAGCCAACTGCCCAGCCCCATGCAGATCGGCCTGGGCGGCCAGGGCGACTGGACGGTGGGCGTGGAACGCGTGATCGGCGTCGACGTCGCCCGATGAAGCACGCCGCGCGCTGGGGCTGGAACGGGGTCGTCGCGCTGGTCGCCGCCACCGGCGCGGCGATGGTGCTGGCCTTCGTGCTTTCATTCAGCAGCCAGGGCGCCGGCTTCTACGAACGCCACTTCGTCTGGCTGTTCTGGCTGAACGTGGCGGTGGCGGTGCTGCTCACGGTGGTCATCGCCGTCGTCGGGCTGCGCCTGCTGGTGCGGCTGCGGCGCGGCAAGTTCGGCAGCCGGCTGTTGCTGAAGCTGGCGGGCATCTTCGCCGTGGTCGGGCTGCTGCCGGGGCTGGTGATCTACACCGTGAGCTACCAGTTCGTCTCGCGCAGCATCGAGGCCTGGTTCGACGTCAAGGTGGCCGGCGCGCTGGACTCGGGCCTGGCGCTGGGCAAGGACACGCTGGCCACGCTGGCTACCGACCTGGGCGGCAAGGCCCGCGTGGCCGCCGAACGGCTGGCCGAAAGCCCGACGGTTTCGCCGCTGGCGCTGGAGCGGCTGCGCGAGCAGATCGGCGCCAGCGCCGCCTTGCTGGTGTCGGCCAACGGCCAGGTGCTGCTGAGTGCCGTGGGCGGCGCCGACGCCGGGCCGCCGGAGCGGCCGGGCGCGCTGCTGCTCAGCCAGGCCCGCGCCGAAGGCAGCGCCAGCGCAGTGGAGAACCTGGACGACGAAACCCTGGCCGCCGGCGCCGCGGGCCCGCGTGTGCGCGCCCTGGCCAGCGTGCCACGCAGCCGCATCACCCTGGCCGGCGGCGACGAACGCTACGTGATGCTGGTGCAGCCCGTGCCGCGCGCCCTGGCCGCCAATGCGCTGGCGGTGCAGGCGGCCTACAGCGAGTACCAGCAGCGTGCGCTGGCCCGCGACAGCCTGCGCCGCATGTACGTGGGCACGCTCACGCTGGCGCTGATCCTGGCCGTCTTCGCGGCCGTGCTGCTGGCCATCCTGCTGGGCAACCAGCTGGCCAAGCCTTTGCTGCTGCTGGCCGACGGCGTGCGCCAGGTGACCGCGGGCGACCTGACGGCCAAGCCCGTGTTCGCCAGCGGCGACGAACTCGGCGGCCTGACGCGCAGCTTTGCCGACATGACGGCCCAGGTGGCCGAAGCACGCGGCCAGGTGCAACGCGGCATGCTGCAGCTGGAAGGCGCGCGCACGCGGCTGCAAACCATCCTGGACACGCTGACCGCTGGCGTCGTCGTGTTCGACCGCGAAGGCCGCATCGACACCGTCAACCCCGGCGCCACGCGCATCCTGCAGCGGCCGCTCTCGGCCTGGCGCGGGCGCCGCCTGTCGGACCTGCCGGAACTGCAGGCCTTCGCCCAGGCCGTCGAGCAGCGCTTCGAGCTGCTGGCCACCAGCCCCGAGGCCGGCGAGCGCGACCAATGGCAGGAGTCGTTCGAACTCACGCGCGGCGACGGCGCCACCCTGACTTTGCTGGTGCGCGGTGCCCAGTTGCCGGGCGACGCACGGCTGATGGTCTTCGACGACATCAGCGAGATCGTCTCGGCGCAGCGTTCGGCGGCCTGGGCCGAAGTGGCACGGCGACTCGCGCACGAGATCAAGAATCCGCTCACGCCCATTCAGCTTTCGGCCGAGCGGCTGCGCCACAAGCTGGAGTCCAAGCTCGAAGGCGCCGACCAGGCGCTGCTGCTGCGTTCGGTGGCGACCATCGTCAACCAGGTGCAGGCCATGCAGACGCTGGTCAACGAGTTCCGCGACTACGCCCGGCTGCCCGCCGCGCAACTGCTGCCGCTGGACCTGAACGCCCTGGCCGGCGAAGTGATGGCGCTGTACGGCCAGGCGCTGGACAACGGGCTGCTGGTGGCGCGCCTCACGCCTGATTTGCCGCGCATCCTGGGCGACGCCACGCAGCTGCGCCAGGTGATCCACAACCTGGTGCAGAACGCGCTCGACGCCGTGGCCGACCGGCCCGACGGCCAGGTGGAACTCATCACCTCGGTGGCTCGCGGCGAGCACGGCGAGCTGCACGCAGTGCGCCTGACGATCATCGACAACGGTCCGGGATTCGCCGAGAAGGTGCTCAAGCGCGCCTTCGAACCCTATGTCACGACCAAGACCCGGGGCACCGGCCTGGGCCTGGCGGTGGTGAAGAAGATCGCCGACGAACACGGCGCCCGACTGCGTGCGGCCAACCTGCACGCCGACGACCAGGCCGACGGCCCGGTGACAGGGGCGCGCGTTTCGCTATCATTTTCGAAGTTTGCCGTCACGCCGGCCGGAATTGCGGGGGGCGCCGACGCCATCCCCGCGCCGGCGCCCGGCGACGCAACACAGGTGCACTAGAGGGCATGGCAACCATCCTGGTAGTCGATGACGAGTTGGGCATACGCGCCCTGCTCAGCGAGATCCTCACCGACGAGGGCCACACCGTCGAGCTGGCCGAGGACGCGGCACAGGCGCGCCTGGTGCGCGAGGCGCTGCGCCCCGACCTCGTGCTGCTGGACATCTGGATGCCCGACGTGGACGGCGTGACGCTGCTCAAGGAATGGTCGGCCAGCGGCCAGCTGCAGATGCCGGTGATCATGATGAGTGGCCACGGCACCATCGACACCGCCGTGGAGGCTACCAAGTACGGTGCCAGCGCCTTCCTGGAAAAGCCGATCACGCTGCAGAAGCTGCTGCGCGCGGTGGAGCAGGCGCTGGCCAAGCCGGCGCAGCGGGTCGTGGGTCCGGGTGCGGACGCAGGCACGCCGCATGTGCGCGGCGAGCCGCACTACGGTGACGCCGCCGGTACCGCCGCGGGGGGGCAGGGCCAGCCCATGGCGCCACCGGTGGCCGAAGGCCCACGCGCGGAGCAGAGCTTCGACCTCGACCGTCCGCTGCGCGAGGCGCGCGACGCTTTCGAGAAGAGCTACTTCGAGTTCCACCTCGTCAAGGAAAGCGGCTCCATGACGCGCGTGGCCGAGAGGACCGGCCTGGAGCGGACGCACCTGTACCGCAAGCTCAAGCAACTGGGCGTGGACCTGACCCGCAACAAGCGCGGCGGCGGCTGAAGGCGGCAAGGCTATACTCGCGGGCTCACGGCCTGGTAGCTCAGTTGGTAGAGCAGCGGATTGAAAATCCGCGTGTCGGTGGTTCGATTCCGCCCCAGGCCACCAAGGAAATCAACGACTTAGCCCGGCCTCACCCGCTGGGCTTTGTTGTCTTTAGGGCTCTTACAGACTTTTTACAGACTGCGGTACGGGATTTCGGCACCACCGCCAGCCCC
>JAABPT010000014.1 GCA_011391855.1 Burkholderiales bacterium | reverse complement strand
AAGCCCGCACTGGCGCGCGGCGAACTGCACTGCATCGGCGCTACCACGCTCAACGAATACCGCAAATACGTGGAGAAGGACGCCGCGCTGGAGCGCCGCTTCCAGAAGGTGCTGGTCGACGAGCCGAGTGTCGAGGCCACGGTGGCCATCCTGCGCGGCCTGCAGGAAAAGTACGAGGTGCACCACGGCGTGGAGATCACCGACCCGGCGATCGTTGCCGCCGCCGAGCTGAGCCACCGCTACATCACCGACCGCTTCCTGCCCGACAAGGCGATCGACCTCATCGACGAGGCGGCGGCCAAGATCAAGATCGAGATCGACTCCAAGCCCGAGGCCATGGACCGGCTCGACCGCCGGCTCATCCAGCTGAAGATCGAGCGCGAGGCGGTGCGCAAGGAGAAGGACGAGGCGTCAGTCAAGCGCATGGGCCTGATCGAGGAAGAGATCGCCAGGCTCGAGCGCGAAGCCGCCGACCTGGAAGAGATCTGGAAGTCGGAAAAGGCGCAGGCGCAAGGGTCGGCCAATGTGAAGGAAGAGATCGAACGCATCAAGGGCCAGATCGAGGAACTCAAGCGCAAGGGCGACTTCAACCGCGTGGCCGAGTTGCAGTACGGCAAGCTGCCCGAACTGGAAAAGACGCTGCACGCCGCGCAGGCCAAGGAAAGCGGCAAGGCCAAGGGCGCCAAGGAAGGCACCGGCGGGCCGCAGTTGCTGCGCACCATGGTCGGCGCCGAGGAAATCGCCGAAGTCGTTTCGCGCGCCACCGGCATCCCGGTGAGCAAGCTCATGCAGGGCGAGCGCGACAAGCTGCTGCAGATGGAAACCAAGCTGCACGAACGCGTGGTGGGCCAGGAAGAGGCCATCGTCGCGGTGGCCGACGCCATCCGCCGTTCACGCGCGGGCCTGAGCGACCCCCACCGGCCGCTGGGCAGCTTTCTCTTCCTCGGCCCCACGGGCGTTGGCAAGACCGAGCTGTGCAAGGCGCTGGCCGGCTTCCTGTTCGACAGCGACGACCACATGATCCGCATCGACATGTCGGAGTACATGGAAAAGCACTCGGTGAGCCGCCTCATCGGCGCGCCGCCGGGCTACGTGGGCTACGACGAAGGCGGGGCGCTCACGGAAGCCGTGCGCCGCAAACCCTACAGCGTGCTGCTCTTCGACGAAGTGGAAAAGGCCCACCCCGACGTCTTCAACGTGCTGCTGCAAGTGCTCGACGACGGGCGTCTCACCGACGGCCAGGGCCGCACCGTGGACTTCAAGAACACCGTCATCGTGATGACCAGCAACCTGGGTTCGCACCTCATCATGCAGATGGCGGGGCAGCCCACCGAGGCCATCCGCGACGCGGTCTGGGCCGAGGTCAAGCAGCATTTCCGCCCGGAGTTCCTGAACCGCATCGACGAGACGGTGGTCTTCCATGCGCTGGACCAGACGCATATCGAGAATATCGCCCGCATCCAGCTGAAGCTGCTCGAGCAGCGGCTGGAAAAGCTGGAGATGAAGCTCGACGTGAGCCCGGCGGCGCTGGCCGAACTGGCCAAGGTGGGCTTCGATCCGGTGTTCGGCGCGCGGCCGCTGAAGCGGGCCATTCAGCAGCGCATCGAGAATCCGGTGAGCAAGCTCATCCTGCAGGGCAAGTTCGGGCCCAAGTCGGTGATCCCGGTGGACGTGGAAAACGGCGAGTTCGCGTTCTCGCGCGTCGTGCACTGAAAGAACCGCCCGGCCCGGTCGGGCCCGCCTATCGGGGCGGCTCGATCCGTTCCAGCTGGCGCCGGGCCAGCGTGAGATTGGCCTCGGCTGCGCTCAGCACCAGGTGCACGGCCACGCCCGGGTGGCCGGGCACGGGGCGCAGCACCAGGTGGTGCGTGGGCGTGCTCACGGTGGCCTCGGGGCGCGCGCTGCCCAGGCCCAGGGCCCGCGTGGCGTCGGCCATGGTGGACAGCAGGGCCGTGCCCTGCTGGGCCAGCCTGTCGGCTGCTGGCGCTCTGCCGGCCTGGGCCAGCGGCAGCATCGAGTGCAGGTCGAAGACGCAGCCGCTGAGCGCACCCTTGATGGCCAGGCAACGGTCCACGTAGTCCTGCCAGCGCGTCTGGCCGGGCATCGGCATCGGTGCCAGCGGTGCGTGCAGGCTGGGCAGTTCGCGCATCAGGTCGGCCAGGGGCCGCAGCGGCATCGGTTCGGTGGCGGCCTCGCTGGCGGGTTGGCGCGGTTTGCGCACGGCGCGGGCCAGTTCGGTGGGCAGCGCATGCTGGCCGCCGGGCTGGCTGCGCAGCCGGTTCCAGGCGCCGCCGATGAAGGCCCAGGCTTGCCGGGGCTTGGCCGCCTGCGGCGTCACGTGCACCGACACCGGGCTGTCGGCCGCCAGTTGCGCCGCCTGCGCCGCCAGCGCGGTGCTGGAACCCAGCGGCAGCAGCAGCAGGTCGCGGTTGGGCCACGGGCCGCGCTGCAGCGCCTCGTGCAGCGGCGCCAACTGTGCGCTCAGCGCGTGCGGGGGCAGGGCGCCGACCATCAGCACCCCCAGGCGGCTGTGTGCCAGCAGCACGCGCGCCAGTTGCGCCCGCAAGGTGGCGTCGGCGTTGAGGTCGGTGGAATAAACGCGCACGGGAGTGCCGTCGGCCAGGGGCACTTCGATGAACTGCAGCGCCGCCAGCGCCACGCCGTGCCCCTGGCGGCGGATCGACAAGCGCTGCACGCGCGCCCCCGCCGCCCCCGCCAGGCTGGCCAGCAGCCGCAGCGTGGCGCTGGTGCCCACGTCGTGCAGCGCGATGAACTCGGCGCCGTGCAGCGTGAACTCGTCCTGCAGGCCCTGCGCCACGTCGCCGGCCACGAAGAGCTCGACCTCGTCGTCGGTGATGCGCCGGCCGACGCCGTGCCCGGCCTGGCCGAGGTAGGCCTCCGGATCGGCCACGACCTGGGTGCGGGGTGCCAGCAGGTCGTCACGCCGGGTCGCGCGCTCGGTGTCGAGCCAAGTCTCGGGTCTGCGGGGTCGAGGCATAGCTTCATCATAGGGCGGTCGAGCGGGAAATGCCGTGGCGCCGCGCGTCGGCGCCTTCCCTAGAATCATCTTCCCGCCACACAGGTCACGGCCACTGCGATGACTTTCCACAGCAACAGCTCGCCAGCCGTGGCGCCCGTGGTCGTGGTCGGTGCCGGCCTCGGTGGCCTGGCCACGGCACTGCTGCTGGCCGACCGGCAGCCGGTGGTCGTGCTGGCCAAGCGAGCACTCGACGAGAGCGCCACCGCCTGGGCTCAGGGCGGCATCGTGGGCGTGCTCGGCAGCGACGACAGCATCGCTTCGCATGTGCACGACACGCAGGACGCCGGTGCCGGCCTGGTGGACGAACACACCGCGCGATTCATCGCCGAGAACAGCGCGCGCGCCGTGCAGTGGCTGGTGGACGCCGGCGTGCCCTTCTCCGGCGACCCCGCCGGACCGCTGGGATTGCACCTCACGCGCGAAGGTGGCCATGCCGTGCGCCGCATCGCGCACGCCGCGGATGCGACGGGCCGCGCCATCCAGGACGCGCTGCTGGCGCGCGCCCGCGCCCACCCCAACATCACGCTGCGCGAACGTTGGATGGCGGTGGACGTGGTGACCTCGCGCCACCTCAAGCGCGCCGCCCGGGCGGAGCAGGAGTCGCGCTGCTGGGGCGTCTATGCACTGGACATGGACCACGGCCGCGTCGAGACCCTGCCTGCGGCCGCGGTGGTGCTGGCCACCGGCGGCGTGGGCAAGGTCTACCGCTACACCAGCAACCCCGACACCGCCACCGGCGACGGCATCGCCATGGCTTGGCGCGCCGGCTGCCGGGTGGGCAACATGGAATTCATCCAGTTCCACCCGACCTGCCTTTACCACCCCAAGGACCGCACCTTCCTGCTCACCGAGGCGCTGCGCGGCGAAGGCGCGCAGCTCACCTTGCCGAGCCTGGGACCGGGTGACCCCGGGGGCACGCGCTTCATGCCGGCGCACGACGAACGCGCCGAACTGGCGCCGCGCGACATCGTGGCGCGCGCGATCGACTTCGAGATGAAGAAACACGGCCTGGACCATGTCTGGCTGGACGCCCGCCCCATCGTGCAGGAAAAGGGCGAGGCCTTCCTGAAGGAACACTTCCCCACCATCCACGCGCGCTGCCTGCAGCTGGGCATCGACATCGCGCGCCAGCCCATTCCCGTGGTGC
Source organism: Burkholderiales bacterium (assembly GCA_011391855.1). Classification (GTDB taxonomy): domain Bacteria; phylum Pseudomonadota; class Gammaproteobacteria; order Burkholderiales; family Burkholderiaceae_C; genus Rubrivivax. The sequence goes on along the minus strand of JAABPT010000014.1, from coordinate 5,190 downwards.
CGGCAGCGCACTACACCTGCGGCGGCGTCGTCACCGACCTGGAAGGCCGCACCGACCTGCCGGGCCTGTATGCCGTGGGCGAGGCCACCTACACCGGGTTGCACGGCGCCAACCGGCTGGCCAGCAATTCGCTGCTCGAATGCGTGGTGCTGGGCCGCAGCTGTGCCGAACGCATCCTGCGCGAGGTGCCGCCCACGCTGCCCCTGCTGCCGCCCTGGGACGAGAGCCAGGTCGAGGACGCCGACGAGCAGGTCGTCATCTCGCACAACTGGGACGAGCTGCGGCTGCTGATGTGGAATTACGTCGGCATCGTGCGCACGACCAAGCGGCTGGAACGCGCGCTGCACCGCATCAAGATGCTGCGCGACGAGATCGACGACTACTACGCCAATTTCCGCGTCAACCGCGACCTGCTGGAACTGCGCAACCTGGTGGTGTGCGCCGAACTCATCGTGCGTTCGGCGCTGCGCCGCCACGAAAGCCGTGGCCTGCACTACAGCCGCGACTTCCCGCACGCGCTGCCGGTCAGCTTCCCGACCGTGCTCACGCGGCCGGCCAAGAGCGGGCGGCTCTGATCGCGGCGGGTCAGATCAACGTGCCGAAGCCCGTGCGCGGGGCCTGTTCGATGCGCGCGCGGCCGTGGTTCTTGGCCGCGTAGAGGGCCCGGTCGGCACGCGACAGCAGTTGTTCGAGGGTGTTGCCGTGGCGCGGAAAACGCGCGATGCCGGCTGAAAATGATCCGTGCGGCAAGCGGCGTGCACCGTATTCCTCGCGCTGCGACTGGAAGGCCTCGAGCAGCCGGCCGAGCATGACCTCGGCGCCGTCGGCGCTGATGTCGGGCATGACGGCCACGAATTCCTCGCCGCCATGGCGGCAGACCACGTCGCTGCGGCGCAGCATCTGCGTCAGCAGCGTGGCAAAGCGCTGCAGCACCAGGTCGCCGGCCTGGTGGCCGTAGGTGTCGTTGAGCAGCTTGAAATGGTCCAGGTCGATCAGCACCACGCACAGCAGCGAACCCTGGCGCCGCGCCAGTTCCAGCAGCCCTGGCGCCATTTCGAACAGGTAGCGCCGGTTGTGCAGTCCGGTGAGCGGGTCGCGCAGCGCCTGTTCGCGCAGCCTGGCGTGCAGCATCTCGGTCTGCGCGATCTGGGCCCGCAGCGCGGCATTCAGCTCGGCCAGGCGGCGGCGGTCGTCTTCCACTGTGCGGCGGGAATCGAGCGCCAAGTCGCGCTCGCGCTGCGCTTCGGCCAGTTGGTGGCCGGCCTGCAACGACAGCCAGCGCGCGCGGGCGCTGCGGCCCACGAGCTTCTCGTACAGCGCGTGCGCCTGGCGCATGCAGGCCAGTGCCGCCACTGCGTCGCCCAGCGCCTCGCAGGCGTCGGCGGCGACGCGGTGCAGTTCCATCAGGTTGTAGGACTGCTCGCGCTGGCGCCCGCGCGCCCGCTCGGCCAGGGTGCGCTCGGCCACCTCGCGCGCCGCGGCGGCGGCGCCGCGCGCCAGCAGGCAGCGTGCCTGCAGCCAGGCGCGGAAGCTCAGGTCGTCGAGATCCCCGAACTGGGCCGCGGGGGCTTGGCGCAGGTGGCGCTCGGCGGCCTCGATATCGCCCGTGCTCAGGTGGGCCAGCGCCAGCGGCAGCGCATGCTGCTCCAACGCACGCGGCAAGAGCTCTTCGGGGTGGGTGAGCAGGAATTCCGCCATCGCCCGGGCCTGCGCCGGGTCGCCGGCGGCGTGGTGGATGATGATCAGGTTGGCCGCGGCCGTGGCCACCATGGGGCGTGCGCCGGCCTCGCGCGCCAGGCGCAGCGCCTGCTCGCTGAGCTGGCGCGCATCTTCCAGGTTGTACAGCTCCTGCTGGTAGCCGCCCAGGTTGCCCAGGGCCGTGATGCGCGGCCCGGTCCAGCCGGTGGCTTGCGCGGCGTCGCTGGCGGCATAGAACTGCTGCAGCGCCTCGTCAACGCGGCCCAGCACCTTGGCTGTGATGGCGCGCGAGTTGTGGCCGATGAAGCGCTGCATGGGCGTCGCGCCGCCACTGTCGCGTGCGTCGATGGCGGCGTGAAGCCGCGCCGAGCCTTCCGGGTCGCCGGTGCGCCGCAGCAGGATGGCCTGCACCTCGTCGCACAGGGTCAGGCCGGGCGCGTCGTTGGCGGCGATGCAGGCCGAGCGCGCTTGGCCCAGTGCGTCCAGCGCCACGGCGGCGTCACCCACGCGCACCTCGGCCAGCGCCACCTGCAGCCAGCCTGCGCCCGCCGCCGCGCCACCTTCGGCCACGAGCTCGCGACCGATCTCGCGCGCGGCGATCGGGTCGAGATAGCTCAATTCCCAGGCGCGGGCGATGCGGTCGGACGCTTCAGCCATGGCTGTCTGCCCGGCGGGCGGCGCGGCGGTGGTCATGGACGGGAAGGGCAGGCAGGCTGTCGGGCACGGGTTTGCGGGTGTCGAGCCGGGACGTCACGCCATATCGGCAGCGGGCCGCCCGGACTGGAGAGGCCATGATGTCAGGCCTGGTCCACGATGCGCATCGAAAAGTCCACGGCGCGCAGGTCCTTGGTGAGCTTGCCGACGGAAATTCGGTGTACGCCAGTGGCGGCGATGGCGCGCAGCTGGTCGAGTTGCACGCTGCCCGACACCTCCAGCAGCGCGCGGCCGGCGTTCAGCGCCACCGCCTCGCGCATCTGCGGCAGCGTGAAGTTGTCGAGCAGCACGCTGGCAGCGTCGGCTTCCAGTGCCTGTTGCAGTTGCGCCAGCGTCTCGACCTCGATCTGGATCTCCACGCCGGCCTTCAGCGCGTGCGCGTTGGCCAGCACGGCCGCCACGCCGCCGGCGGCGGCGATGTGGTTTTCCTTGATCAGGATGCCGTGCCACAGCGCCAGGCGCTGGTTCTGGCCGCCGCCCACGCGCACGGCGTATTTCTGTGCCAGGCGCAGGCCGGGGATCGTCTTGCGCGTGTCCAGGATCGCGCAGCCGCCGGGCACAGGCGAGGCACCGGCCACGGCGTCCACATGCTGCCGCGTCACGGTGGCCGTGGCACTGAGCAGCTGGATGAAATTGAGCGCCGCCCGCTCGGCCGCCAGCAGGGCACGGGCGTCGCCCTTCAGCTTGACGACGGTCTGGTCGGGCGTCATCCAGGCGCCTTCGGCGACCTGCCAGGCGATGGCGGCGCCGGGGTCCAGCGCGTGCACGACGCCGTCGAACCAGTCGCGGCCGCAGAGCACCGCGGCTTCGCGCGCGATGACCCGCGCCTGCACCTGATGGCCCGCGGGCACCAGCAGCCCGGTCCAGTCGCCGGTGCCGATATCCTCGGCCAGCGCATCGCGGATATTGCGCTGGCGCGCTTCGTCCAGCGTCTCGTCGTGGTCGGCGAAGCGCGTCATGCCGCGCCCACGTTCGGCACGAAGCCGCCGCGCGGCTGCGCCAGGCTGCCCGGGTGGGCCTGCACGAAGTCGAGCATGCGCTGGATGCAGCCCAGCGCCTGGCTGCGCACCGGCTCGGGCACCAGGACTTCGCCGCGGCCACTCTCCAGGCAGGCCACCACGCCTTGCATCGCATTCATCGCCATCCACGGGCAGTGCGCACAGCTCTTGCAAGTGGCGCTGACGCCCGCGGTGGGCGCCTCCAGCAGCGTCTTGCCGGGAGCGAGCTGGCGCATGCGGTGCATCAGCCCCTTGTCGGTGCCCACGATGTAGGTCTGCGCGCTGCCGTTGACCACGGCATTCAGCAACTGCGTCGTCGACCCCACCACGTCGGCCTGCGCGACCACGCTGCGTGGCGATTCGGGGTGCACCAGCACCATCGCGCCCGGGTGCTCGCGGCGCAGCAGTTCGAGTTCGATCCCCTTGAACTCGTCGTGCACGATGCAGTCGCCCTGCCACAGCAGCATGTCGGCACCGGTCTGTTCCTGGATCCAGCGGCCCAGGTGGCGGTCGGGCGCCCACAGCACCTTCTGTCCCTGGTCCTTGAGATGCTGCACGATGGCCAGCGCGCACGAACTCGTCACCATCCAGTCGGCGCGCGCCTTCACCGCGGCGCTGGTGTTGGCGTAGACGACCACCTGGCGGTCGGGGTGGGCGTCGCAGAAGGCCGCAAAGGCTTCGGGCGGGCAGCCCAGGTCGAGCGAGCAGGTGGCTTCCAGGTCGGGCATCAGCACGCGTTTGTGGGGCGACAGGATCTTGGCCGTCTCGCCCATGAAGCGCACGCCGGCCACCACCAGCGTGCGCGCCGGGTGGTCGCGGCCGAAACGCGCCATCTCCAGCGAATCGGCCACCATGCCGCCGGTGGCCAGGGCCAGGTCCTGCAGGTCGCCGTCGACGTAGTAATGCGCCACCAGCACGGCGTCGTGCTGCTTCAGCAGCGCGGCGGCACGGTCGCGCGCCCGGGCGCGCTCGGCCGGACCTAGCGGCGGCGGCACCTGGGCCCAGGCCTGTTCGGTGGTGGAGACGCCGCGGGCGTCTTGCCGGGTGTAGTCGTAGAGCACGGCAGTCATCGGGGGGTCCTCGCCTTCGGGGCGTCCATGGTAGCGGGCCGCGGGCCGCGGGCGGTGGGCCCGACTCCGGGGCAGCAAGCGGGTCGGGCCGAGGCCGGCCCGCTGCCGGCACCAGCCCTGCACTGGCGTCGCGGTGCGCTGAGCCTGTACGGCTGACCCACCCCCGCACCGAAGGTCCGCCCATGGCCTCCGTGCCTGCCGGGGGGTCTGGTGACCACCGGCTTCGTGCCGGCCGGGCAGCGCTTAAAGTGCAGTCATGAGCCCCGCCCCCGCCCTCGCCCCCGCCACCCCCTCCGTCCGACCCGCCGGCCATGCGCTGGTGGAAGCCCTCGTCGCGCAAGGCGTGCCCACCTGCTTCGGCGTGCCCGGTGAAAGCTACCTGGCGGTGCTCGACGGTTTTTACGAATACCGCGACCGCATCCGTTTTATCGCCTGCCGGCAGGAGGGCGGCGCCGCCTTCATGGCCGAGGCGCAGGGCAAGCTGAGCGGCCGGCCGGGTATCTGCTTCGTGACGCGCGGCCCCGGCGCCACCAATGCCAGCATCGGCGTGCACACCGCGTTCCAGGACTCGACGCCGATGATCCTGTTCGTGGGCCAGGTGGCCAGCGACCAGCGCGACCGCGAGGCTTTCCAGGAGATCGACTACCGCCAGATGTTCGGCCCTGGTACGCTGGGCCTGGCAAAGTGGGTGGGCGAGGTGCAGCACGCCG
>JAABPT010000013.1 GCA_011391855.1 Burkholderiales bacterium | reverse complement strand
CCCTGGGCGCCAAGCTCTTCGGCCTGTACTGAGTAGGAGACCGCATGTCTGTCAACCATGGTTCCAAGCGCGTCGTCGTGGGCGCGCACTACGGTCTGCGCGACTGGCTCAGCCAGCGTGTCACGGCCGTGCTGATGGCGCTTTTCACGGTGGTGCTGCTGGTGCAGGTGCTGATGCCCGGCCCGCTGGGCTACGACAAGTGGGCCGGCATCTTTGCCGCGCAGTGGATGAAGGTGCTGACCTTCGTCGTCTTCATCGCCCTGGCCTGGCATGCCTGGGTGGGCATGCGCGACATCTGGATGGATTACGTCAAGCCCGTGGGCACGCGGCTGGTGCTGCAGGTGGCCACGCTGGTCTGGCTGGTGGGCTGCACCGGCTGGGCCGTGCAGGTGCTCTGGCGTCTTTGATCACAGACAAGTGAACACGCGTTCGACAACAAGGTTCAACACATGGCACTCGGAACGCTTCCCCGCCGCAAGTTCGACGTCGTCATCGTCGGCGCCGGCGGCTCCGGCATGCAGGCTTCGCTGCGCCTGGCCCAGGCCGGCCTGAACGTGGCGGTGCTGTCCAAGGTCTTTCCCACGCGGTCGCACACGGTGGCGGCGCAGGGCGGCATCGGGGCCAGCCTGGGCAACATGTCCGAGGACAACTGGCACTACCACTTCTACGACACCATCAAGGGCTCCGACTGGCTCGGTGACCAGGACGCCATCGAATTCATGTGCCGCGAGGCGCCCAAGGTGGTGTACGAGCTGGAACATTTCGGCATGCCGTTCGACCGCAACCCCGACGGCACCATCTACCAGCGCCCGTTCGGCGGCCACACCGCCAACTACGGCGAGAAGCCCGTGCAGCGTGCCTGCGCCGCGGCCGACCGCACCGGCCACGCCATGCTGCACACGCTGTACCAGCAGAACGTGAAGGCGCACACCAATTTCTTCGTCGAATGGATGGCGCTGGACCTGATCCGCAACGCCGCCGGCGACGTGCTCGGCGTGGTGGCGCTGGAGATGGAAACCGGCGACGTGCACATCCTGGAGGCCAAGACCACGCTGCTGGCCACGGGTGGTGCCGGGCGCATCTATGCTGCTTCCACCAACGCCTTCATCAATACCGGCGACGGCCTGGGCATGGCGGCGCGCGCCGGCATCCCGCTGGAAGACATGGAGTTCTGGCAGTTCCACCCCACCGGCGTGGCCGGCGCGGGCGTGCTGCTCACCGAGGGCTGCCGTGGCGAGGGCGCCATCCTGCGCAATTCGAACGGCGAGCGCTTCATGGAGCGCTACGCGCCCACGCTGAAGGACCTGGCGCCGCGCGACTTCGTCAGCCGCTGCATGGACCAGGAGATCAAGGAAGGGCGCGGCTGCGGCCCGGCCAAGGACTACGTGGTGCTCGACATGACGCACCTGGGTGTCGAGACCATCATGAAGCGACTGCCGTCGATCTTCGAGATCGGGCACAACTTCGCCAATGTCGACATCACCAAGGAACCGATTCCGGTGGTGCCGACCATTCACTACCAGATGGGCGGCATCCCGACCAATATCCACGGCCAGGTGGTGGTGCCGAAGGACGGCAGCCCGAATACCGTGGTCAATGGTCTTTACGCGGTGGGTGAATGCGCCTGCGTCAGCGTGCACGGCGCCAATCGGCTGGGCACCAATTCGCTGCTCGACCTGCTGGTGTTCGGCCGCGCCGCCGGGCGCCACATCGTGCAGACGGTGGCGGGGCAGAAGGAGCACCTGCCGCTGCCGGCCGACGCCGCCGACGCGCCGCTGGCCCGCCTGGCGCGGCTGGAAGCCACCACCTCGGGCGAGTACGCCCAGGACGTGGCCAACGACATCCGCAACACCATGCAGGCGCACGCCGCGGTCTTTCGCACGCAGGAATTGCTGACCGCCGGCACGGTGAAGATCGCCGCCATCCGCGAGCGCGTGGAGAACATCGCGCTCAAGGACAAGAGCAAGGTCTTCAACACCGCGCGCATCGAGGCGCTGGAGGTCGAGAACCTGATCGAAGTGGCGCAGGCCACCATCGAGTCGGCCGCGGCGCGCCGCGAATGCCGTGGTGCCCACACCGTGAAGGACTACGAGCGCCTGGCCGACGATCCGCAATTCCCGCTGGGCCGCAACGACGCCGAGTGGATGAAGCACACGCTGTGGTTCAAGGAAGGCAACCGGCTGGACTACAAGCCGGTGCAGTTGAAGCCGCTCACCGTCGACAGCGTGCCGCCCAAGGTCCGCACTTTCTGAAGAGCCGTACCCATGACATTGCGCACCTTCCAGATCTACCGTTACGACCCCGACAGCGACGACAAACCACGCATGCAGACGCTGCAGGTCGAACTCGACGGCAGCGAACGCATGCTGCTCGACGCGCTGATGAAGCTCAAGGCCGTGGACCCCACGTTGAGCTTCCGCCGCAGCTGCCGCGAAGGCGTGTGCGGTTCGGACGCCATGAATATCAACGGCAAGAATGGCTTGGCCTGCCTGACCAATATGCGCACGCTGCCGGGCACCATCGTGCTCAAGCCGTTGCCCGGGCTGCCGGTCATCCGCGACCTCATCGTCGACATGACGCTGTTCTTCAAGCAGTACAACAGCATCAAGCCCTACCTGGTGAACGAGTCGCAGCCGCCCGAGAAGGAGCGCTTGCAGAGCCCCGAGGAACGCGACGAACTCAACGGGCTGTACGAGTGCATCCTGTGCGCCAGTTGCTCCACCAGCTGCCCCAGCTTCTGGTGGAACCCCGACAAATTCGTCGGCCCGGCCGGGCTGCTGCAGGCCTACCGCTTCATCGCCGACAGTCGCGACCAGGACACCGAGGCGCGGCTGGACAACCTGGAAGACCCGTACCGGCTCTTCCGCTGCCACACGATCATGAATTGCGTGGATGTTTGCCCCAAGGGTTTGAACCCCACGAAGGCGATCGGCAAGATCAAGGAAATGATGGTTCGGCGCGCCGTCTGAACACATGAGCGATTTGCTGGGTGAAGCGGGTTTGAACAAGCTGCGCTGGCGTTGCCGGCGCGGCCTGCTGGAAAACGACCTCTTCATCGAGCGCTTCTTCAGCCACCACGAGGAGACGATCACGACAAGGCAGGCTGCGGGGTTGCTGACCCTGATGGACCTGGCCGACAACGACCTGCTGGACCTGCTGCTCGGGCGCAACGAGCCGCAAGACAAGGTCGACACCCCTGATGTGCGCGAAGTGCTGGCCCTGATGCGTTCCGCCCCCGTGGCGGCGCGCAGCCAGTGGTCCCCTCAACCGACCTGAAGAAAGGCCCCGTGTCATGACCCCCTCCGACGTGAAAGCCACGCTGTCGTTTTCAGATGGCAGCCCGAGCATGGACCTGCCGATCTACAAGGGCACGATCGGCCCGGATGTGATCGACATCCGCAAGCTCTACGGGCAGACCGGCAAATTCACCTACGACCCGGGTTTCCTGTCCACGGCGGCCTGCCAGTCGGCCATCACCTACATCGACGGCGACAAGGGTGAACTGCTGTACCGCGGCTATCCGATCGAGGAGCTGGCGCAGAACTGCGACTTCCTCGACACCTGCTACCTGCTGCTGTATGGCGAGCTGCCGAACGAGCCGCAGCAGAAGGACTTCCACAAGCTCGTCAACACCCACACGATGGTCAACGAGCAGATGCAGTTCTTCCTGCGCGGCTTCCGCCGCGACGCGCACCCGATGGCGGTGATGACGGGCCTGGTGGGTGCCCTCTCGGCCTTCTATCACGACAGCACCGACATCAATAACCCGCGCCACCGCGAGGTCGCGGCGATCCGCCTGATCGCCAAGATGCCCACGCTGGTGGCCATGGCCTACAAGTACGGCGTCGGCCAGCCCTACATGTACCCGCGCAACAACCTGTCCTACTCGGGCAACTTCATGCGCATGATGTTCGCCACGCCGTGCGAGGACTACGAGCCCAACGACGTGCTGGTTCGCGCGATGGACCGCATCTTCATCCTGCACGCCGACCACGAGCAGAACGCGTCCACGTCCACGGTGCGGCTGTGCGGCAGCTCGGGCACCAACCCGTTCGCGGCCATCGCCGCCGGCGTGGCCTGCCTGTGGGGCCCGGCGCACGGCGGCGCCAACGAGGCCTGCCTGAACATGCTGGAGGATATCCAGAAGATGGGCGGTGTCGAGAAGATCGGCGAGTTCATCAAGCAGGTCAAGGACAAGGACTCCAAGGTCAAGCTGATGGGCTTCGGCCACCGCGTCTACAAGAACTACGACCCGCGCGCCAAGCTCATGCGCGAGACCTGCCACGAGGTGCTCACCGCGATGGGCCTGCACGACGACCCGCTGTTCAAGCTGGCCATGACGCTGGAGAAGATCGCGCTGGAGGACGACTATTTCGTCAGCCGCAAGCTCTATCCCAACGTCGACTACTACTCGGGTATCGTGCAGCGCGCCATCGGCATTCCGGTGAGTCTGTTCACGGCGGTCTTCGCCCTGGCCCGCACGGTGGGCTGGATTGCGCAGCTCAACGAGATGATCGGCGACCCCGAGTACAAGATCGGACGCCCGCGCCAGCTTTTCACCGGCAGCGTGCGGCGCTCGGTCAAGCCGGTGTCCGAACGCTGAACGCTGACCTCGGCCCGGGCCTTCAGGCCGGGCCCGCGGCAGCGGCGTCCAGCCCGCTGTCGAAATGCTCGCGCATGCGCGCAGTGGCCGCGCCCCGCTGGCGGGCCGTCAAGGCCGCCATCAGCGCGCGGTGCTCGGCCAGCGAATCGGCCAGCCGCCCCTGCTTCAACAGCGAATGGTGGCGGTTGAGCTTCATCATCTTGCGCAGATCGGCCACGATCTGGCTGCGCCAACGGTTGCCCGCGATCTGCAGCAAGGCCATGTGAAAGGCCTCGTTGGCGGCGAAGAAGGCATCGCGCTGGCGCGCCAGCTTCTCCAGCCGATCGTGCAGTTGCTGCAGTTGCGCCAGTTCGGCTTCGCTGGCACGTTCGGCCACGTCGCCGGCGGCGTCGCTCTCCAGCAGCGCCAGCAGGTGGTAGATCTGCGCCACGTCGTCGCGCGACATCTCGGTGACGTAGGCACCGCGGCGCACCTTCATCGTCACCAGGCCTTCCACCGCCAGCACCTTCAGCGCTTCGCGCAGCGGCGTGCGGCTGATGCCGAATTCGGCGGCCAGCTTCAGCTCGTCGATCCAGCTGCCGGGCTCGAGCTGCCGCGTGTAGATGAGCTGGCGCAGCCGTTCGGCCACGTCCTGGTACAGGGCGCGGGGCGACAAAGGGCGTTGGGGTTCGAGGGCGGCCACGGTATGCTGCGCTGGAGACGTTGTCAGGCCAATGACGGCATTCTGAATTCATAATTATGCATAATCCAGCGCGCCCACCCGCACCGAACGCCGAGCGATCAAAGGGCCGCCATACTGCAACGGCCACGCCACGGACCCGCGTGGACCGTTGACTCGAGGAGACCCGTCATGAACGACAAAGCGCCCGAATTTGCCGCCGCCACCCTGGAGCAATGGGCCCGCGCGGCCGCGAAGTCCGCCCCTGGGGGCGATGTGGCGGCGTTGGACTGGGTCACGCCCGAGGGCCTGCGGATCAAGCCGCTGTATACCGCCGCCGACACCGCCGCGCTGCCGCACGCGAATACGCTGCCCGGTTTCGAGCCCTTCGTGCGCGGCCCGCAGGCCACCATGTATGCGGTGCGGCCGTGGACCATCCGCCAGTACGCGGGCTTCTCCACCGCCGAGGAGAGCAACGCCTTCTACCGCCAGGCGCTGGCCGCCGGCGGGCAGGGCGTGAGCGTGGCTTTCGACCTGGCCACCCACCGCGGCTACGACAGCGACCACCCGCGCGTCACCGGCGATGTGGGCAAGGCCGGCGTGGCCATCGACAGCGTGGAGGACATGAAGATTCTGTTCGACGGCATCCCGCTCGACAAGGTGAGTGTGTCCATGACGATGAACGGCGCCGTGCTGCCGGTGCTGGCCGGCTACGTGGTGGCGGCCGAGGAGCAGGGCGTGGCGCAGGACCGGTTGAGCGGGACGATCCAGAACGACATCCTCAAGGAGTTCATGGTCCGCAACACCTATATCTACCCGCCCGAGCCCAGCATGCGCATCGTGGGCGACATCATCGAGTACACGGCGCAGCGGATGCCGAAATTCAACTCGATCAGCATCAGCGGCTACCACATGCAGGAAGCCGGCGCCAACCAGGCGCTGGAACTGGCCTTCACGCTGGCCGACGGCATGGAGTACGTGAAGACGGCTGTCGCCAAGGGGCTGGACGTCGATGCCTTCGCGGGTCGCCTGAGCTTCTTCTGGGCGATCGGCATGAACTTCTATCTGGAGATCGCGAAGATGCGCGCGGCGCGGCTGCTGTGGGCGCGCATCATGAAGGGCTTCGATGCGAAGAACCCGAAGAGCCTGATGCTGCGCACGCATTGCCAGACCAGCGGCTGGAGCCTGACCGAGCAGGACCCGTACAACAATATCGTGCGCACCACCGTCGAGGCCATGGCCGCGGTCTTCGGCGGCACGCAGAGCCTGCACACCAACAGTTTCGACGAGGCCATCGCGCTGCCCACCGAATTCAGCGCACGCATCGCGCGCAACACGCAGCTCATCATCCAGGAAGAGACGCACATCACGAACGTGGTCGACCCCTGGGCCGGCAGCTACATGATGGAGACGCTCACGCAGCAGATGGCCGACAGCGCCTGGGCGATCATCGAAGAAGTGCAGGCGTTGGGCGGCATGACCAAGGCGGTGGACTCGGGCTGGGCCAAGCTGAAGATCGAGGCCAGTGCGGCCGAGAAGCAGGCGCGCATCGACAGCGGGCGCGACGTCATCGTGGGCGTCAACAAATACAAGCTGGCGGCGCAGGACGCGGTGGCCGCGCGCGAGGTCGACAACGTGAAGGTGCGCGAAGGGCAGATCGCGCGGCTGGCGCAGGTGCGCGCCACGCGCGACGGTGCGGCGGTGCAGGCGGCGCTGGCGGCATTGACGGCTGCTGCGCAGTCCGGCAGCGGCAACCTGCTGGGCTTGAGCATCGCGGCCATGCGCGCACGTGCCACGGTGGGCGAGGTGAGCGACGCCCTGGAACAGGTCTACGGGCGCCACCGCGCCGATATCCAGAAGGTGACCGGTGTGTATGCCGCTGCCTACGACAGTGCCGAGGGCTGGGACCAGCTCAAGGCCGAGATCGCCGCTTTCGGCACCGAGCACGGCCGCCGCCCGCGCGTGATGATCGCCAAGCTCGGCCAGGACGGCCACGACCGCGGCGCCAAGGTGGTGGCCACGGCCTTCGCCGACCTGGGCTTCGACGTCGATATCGGCCCGCTGTTCCAGACTCCCGAGGAATGCGCGCGCCAGGCGATCGAGAACGATGTGCATGCGGTGGGCGTGAGCACGCTCGCCGCGGGCCACAAGACGCTGGTGCCGGCCATCATCGAGGCGCTGAAGGCGCAAGGGGCCGACGACATCATCGTCTTCGTCGGCGGCGTGGTGCCGCAGCAGGACTATGAGTTCCTGTACCAGGCCGGCGTGAAGGGCATCTACGGTCCCGGCACACCGATCCCGGCCAGCGCCAAGGACGTGCTCGAGCACATCCGCCAGGCCAACGCCTGAACCAGTGGCTGGCCGTGCCTGCAGCGCCCCGCTTCGAGTTGCAGGCCGCCACGGCCGGCGACTTCGAGACCTTGCTCGCACTCCGCCTGCGCGCCATGCGTCCGAGCCTGGAACGTCTGGGCCGCTACGACGAGCCGCGCGTCCGCGAAGACCTGGCGCGCAGCTTCGATCCGGCGCCCGTGCGCCACATCGTGGTCGACGGCCGGCGCGTGGGCTTCGTGTCGCTGAAGACCTTGTCGCACGCGATGCGGCTGGAGCACCTCTATATCGACCCTGCCGAGCAGGAGCACGGCTTCGGCCACGAAGTGCTGGGCTGGGTGTGCGAGCAGGCCGACCGCGCGCAACTGCCGGTGGAGCTGTGTGCACTGAAGGGCAGCGACGCCGTGCGCTTCTATCTGCGCCACGGCTTCGCACTCACCGGCGAAGGCGAGTGGGACTACGACTTCGTGCGCATGCCGCAGTCGGCAGGTGTGCGTGCCGTGCGCGCCTGGTGGCAGGCGCTGCAGGCGCGCGACTGGGAGCGTGCGAAGGCCCTGTTGCGCGGCGACTTGCAGGTGACGTGGTGGGCCAGCGGCGAGCGTTTCGACGGCCCGGCCGGATTCGTCGAGGCGCAGGCGCGTTATCCCGAGGGCTGGAGCATCCAGCTCGTCGAGGTCTCGCCGCTGCAGGACGGTCGCGTCGTTTCGGTGGTGCGTGTCGACCATCCGCCGCAGAGCTTTTTCGCCACCTCGTTCTTCCATCTGGAAGACGGGCTCATCTTCGCCATCGACGAATATTGGGCCAGCGTCGAGGAGCCGCCCGCGTGGCGTGTGGCCGCCGCGCTGCCGGGCTGGCAGCGCATCAAACCCGAAGACGACCCGCGGGCGCACACGCCATGAAGGCCCCCGCGCCCCTGTTTGCCGCCGACCAGGCGCTGGCCGACGCTCTGTTGCACGGCGCCGGCCCGTTGCAGCGCCGGGCGCTGGCCAAGATCATCACGCTGCTGGAATCGACCCGCGCCGACCACCGCGCGCGCGCCGACGAGTTGCTGAACACCTTGCTGCCGGCCAGCGGACGTTCGTTCCGCCTGGGCATCAGCGGCGTGCCCGGCGTTGGAAAAAGCACCTTCATCGAAGCCCTGGGCCTGTTCCTCATCGAACGCGGCCACCGTGTGGCCGTGCTCGCGGTGGACCCCAGTTCCAGCATCAGCGGCGGCTCGATCCTGGGCGACAAGACGCGCATGGAACGACTGAGCGTGCACGAGCGCGCCTTCATCCGCCCCAGCCCGGCGGCCGGCAACCTGGGTGGCGTGGCCGAGAAGACGCGCGAGTCCATGCTGGTGTGCGAAGCCGCCGGCTTCGACACCGTCATCGTCGAGACCGTGGGCGTCGGCCAGAGCGAAACCGCAGTGGCCGGCATGACCGACATGTTCGTGCTGATGCAGCTGCCCAACGCCGGCGACGACCTGCAGGCCATCAAGAAGGGTGTGATGGAACTGGCCGACCTGGTGCTCATCAACAAGGCCGACCTCGACGAGGCCGCCGCCACGCGCGCGCGGGCCCAGATCACCAGCGCGTTGCGCCTCTTCGGCCCACATGCCCAGGCCGCGGCGCAGGTGATGCAGCTCAGCGCACTGAAGGGGGCGGGCCTGGAAGAATTCTGGCGCGCGGTCAGCGCCTTCCGCGACCAGCGCACGGCCGGCGGTCAACTCGCGCAGCGCCGCCGCCAGCAAGACCGGGCCTGGATGTGGGAACGCGTGGAAGCCGGGCTGCGCCAGCGCTTTCGCCAGCACCCGGCGGTGCGCGCGGCGCTGCCGGGTTTCATGGACGACGTGGAAGCCGGCCGCCTGGCCGCATCGGTGGCCGCGCGGCGGCTGCTGGACCTGATGAACT
>JAABPT010000012.1 GCA_011391855.1 Burkholderiales bacterium | reverse complement strand
CACCTGGTGCGGGTCCACGGCGTCGCGGTCGAGCCGGTCGCGCGCCAGCGCATACAGGAACAGCACCTCGCGGTAGGCCGGCAGGTCGAACAGCTCGCCGCGCGACTTGCGGAACAGCAGCGCCTCGAGTTCGGCCATCGCGTCCAGCGGCCGTGCCCAGACCTGCTGCAGGCGCGGCACGACGCCGGTGTAGTCCTCCAGGCTGCGGCCGTCCTGCAGGCCCACGCCCCAGTCCGGCGCGTAGGCGTTGAAGCGCTGGTTGAAGCGCACGCGCATGCGTTCGTAGGCCGAGCGGTCGCCACGGCGGCGGTGGATTTCCAGCAGCTTCAGATAAGGCAAGGGACTGCCGCCGCCGGTTTCGCGCAGGTGTTGCATGAGCAGGTCGACGGCGGCATCGTCCTGCCCGAGCACGACGAAAAATTCGGCCTGCTGCTCGAGGTCGATCAGTTCCTCGATCGACACATCGCGCGGTGCGCTGTCGTCCACCCGTGGCCCGGCCGTCAGCACCTCGGTGCGCTGCACGGCCGGCGCGTCGCCAGCCTCGGTGTCTTCGGGCGGGCTGGCCGCATGCGCCTTCGCCTGGCCCGCCGCGATGGACGGCCAGGCCGACGCGGCGGGCCGGCGCGACCCGGCGGCCGACGGCGTGGGCAACTGGATCTCGGAGGTGACGAAAGGAATCGGTGAGGTGGCCTGCCGGCTGGGCGGGATGTCGGCCGCCACCGGTGGCGTGGGCGGCGACATCACGGCGTCCTGCCAGACCTGCTGCCGGTCGCGTTGCAGGTTCGAAAGCCGCCAGGCCAACCAGGCCGTCAGCGCTGCCAGCAGCGCCACCAGCACGGTCAAGGGCAGCAGCCAGCGCCCGGACCCGGCGTCTTCCAGCTGGGCCCGCACCTGCGCCGCCTCGTCCCGGCTGGCCTGGGCCTCGGCACCGAGCTTTTCGATATTGCGTTCGAGCGCGGCCATGCGAGCCGCCGTGGCCGAAGCCGCCTCGGCCTGGGCGCGTGCCGCGCTGGCCGCCTGCGCCACGGCCTCGAGCGCCAGTTCGACGGCCGCGGCGTCGGCGCTGGGCGTGGGTTCGACGAAGTCCAGCCGCAGGCGCGCCGGCGGCTCCGCGGCGGCCACGCGGCGCGGCGCCTCGGCGGCCGGTGCAACTGCGCGCGGGGCGGGTGCCAGGGTCTGCGTGCGGCGCTCAGCCCGGCGCTCCGGTCTGGCTGTGGCACGCGGCGCGGCTGGCTGCGGCGTGGCGCGGGTGGGAGCGGACGTTGATGGGGACGTTGATGGTGGCGCTGGTTTGGGCGCTGGTGCGACCACCGTGGCAGCTGCCTGCGCAACGGCAGGCGGCGGCGCATCGTCCGCGGGCTGCAACGGCGCCGGGGCGGGCGGCTCCCGGAACAGCGCGTCGGCATCGGCGGGCGCGGCAGCAAAGGCAGGAGCGGCGGTCACGGGCGAAGCAGCCACTGGCGTCCTGTCGGGCGGATCGGCCAGCACGATGTAGTTGCGCGTCATGCGCACCTGGCAGCCCACGCCGAGGTTGATGGCGATGACAGGCTCGTCCATCGCCGACGAGGTGGCCACGCGGATGCGGGCGCTGCCACCCCCCTGGGCTTCGATGCGCGCCTGCACCTGCGCCGCCGGCACGCGCCGTTCGCCGGCCATGACCTCGGCGGCCACGCAGCCGGGCTCCAGCGTCTCGCCTGGATCCAGCCGCACCTGCACGACGAAGTCCAGGGGCTGGCCGAGCACGGCACCGCTGCCGCCGGCACCGAGCCCCGCCGCCGATGCCATCGTGGCCGCCGCAGCGGTCACGATGCCAATCAACGCCGCCGGGCTGTGCCGCTGGATCCGCATGCAGAGGTGGTGAACATAGAGCGAGCGGCAATCTAGCACGAAGAGTTACAGGCCCGGCCGAGCCGGTCACCGCGATTCGTGGCCCATGACACGCTACGCAGCGCACTGCAACCTGCCGGCCGGGCGCACCGGCGGCTGCCGCCGCGCACCGGCCCGCTCAAGCGTCGTACCCGGGCAACCGCCGGTCCAGCCGCCGCAGCAGCCCCGGCCAGGCGATTTGTGCTCCCAGGCCGCGCGTGGCCTGCACCGCCTGCTGCTGCGCGGTGGCGATGATGGCCGCGTCGATGGCGAGCAGGTCGCTGCCGCCGGCCATGGCACGCACTTGAATCGTGCAGGCGGTCTCGAAGAAATACATCGCCAGAAACGCGTCGGCCACCGAGCGGCCCACGGTCAGCAGACCGTGGTTGCGCAGCATGAGGTGCGTCTTGTCGCCCAGGTCTTGCACCAGCCGCGGCTTCTCGTCGTCGCGCAGCGCCACACCTTCGTAGTCGTGATAACCCAGTGAAGAGAGCACGAAGATCGAGTGCTGCGACACGGGTCGCACGCCGCCCGGCTGCGCCGACACTGCCACGCCGTTGAGCGAATGCGTGTGCAGCACGCAGCCGGCGTCGTGGCGCACGGCGTGCACGGCGCTGTGGATCACGAAGCCGGCAGGGTTCACGTCGAACGGCGTGTCCTCGAGCTTGACGCCGCGGTCGTCGACCTTCACCAGGGACGACGCGGTGATCTCCTCGAACATGAAGCCGTAGGGGTTGATGAGGAATTCGCCCTCGCGCCCGGGCACGCGCGCGCTGATGTGCGTGAACACCAGGTCGTCCCAGCCGAACAAGGCCACCAGCCGGTAGGCGGCGGCCAGGTCGACGCGGGTGCGCCATTCGGCGTCGCTCACCTCCTCGCGCCGGTTGTGGGTGTACAGGGCGGTGGCTGGCATGGGGTCTCCGGTTCAGGGCTGGACGACAACGAGCGCAAGCAGGACGCGGGCATGGACAATGAGATCGTCGCGCCTTTGTCGCCTCAGGGACAAGCCATGAATACCCCGGTTCTTACAATCGACGAGCTCCACAACATCGAGGCCGGCGCGTGGTTCAGCAAGCTGTCGCAGACGCTGAAAAGCGCGATTCTCGCGCGGGCCGTGGTGCGTCGGCTGGCCGATGGCGGCGCGCTCGCCAGCCGCGGCAGCATGGCGCAGGAATGGTGCGGCGTGGCGCGCGGCGCGGTGCGCATCAGCTCGGTCTCCTTGTCGGGCAAGCAGGTGACGCTGACCTACGCCGAGCCCGGCACCTGGTTCGGCGACATCGCGCTCTTCGACGGCCTGCCGCGCACGCACGACGCCGACGCGCATGGCGCGACCACGCTGCTGGTGGTGCGCAAGCCCGACTTCAAGGAACTGCTGGCGCAGCACGTGGAGTTGTACGACGCACTGCTGCGCCTGAACTGCCGCCGCTTGCGGTTGATGTTCGACCAGTTCGAGGACCTCAACACCCGCCCGCTGCAGGCCCGGCTGGCCAAGCAGATCCTGTTGCTGGCGCGCAGCTACGGCGTGCAGCGCGGCGAGGAAACCCGCATTGGCCTGGCACTGGCGCAGGAAGACCTGGCGCAACTGCTGGGAGCTTCGCGCCAGCGCGTGAATCAGGAATTGAAGGGCTTCGAACGCGAAGGCGCGGTGCGCGTGGAGCCCACGCGCCTGGTGGTGCTGTCGCGAGACAAGCTGCTGGCGATCGCCGGGAAATAGGGGCCCTCTGAATGGAACACTACACCGGCACCAAACCCGTGGCCAGCAGCCACGCCTTCGACACCGCCGCGCTGCAGGCGCACCTGGAACGCGAACTGCCGGGCTTTCGCGGCCCGCTGGTCGTGGAGCAGTTCAAGGGCGGGCAGTCCAATCCCACCTACAAGCTGCTCACGCCAGCGCACGCCTACGTCATGCGCAGCAAGCCCGGGCCGGCGGCGAAGCTGCTGCCCTCGGCACATGCCGTGGACCGCGAATTCCGCGTCATGAAGGCACTGGCGGGCAGCGGCGTGCCAGTGGCGCGGATGCACCTGCTGTGCACCGACGAATCGGTCATCGGCCGCGCCTTCTATGTCATGGAATTCATGGACGGCCGCGTGCTCTGGGACCAGGCCCTGCCCGGCATGACGCCGGCCGAACGCGGCGCCCTCTACGACGAGATGAACCGCGTCATCGCCGCCTTGCACAGCGTGGACGTGAGTGCCGTGGGTCTGGCCGACTACGGCAGGCCGGGCAACTATTTCGAGCGCCAGATCGGCCGCTGGAGCAAGCAGTACCTGGCTTCGATCACCGAGCCGATCGAGGAAATGGACCGGCTCATCGAATGGCTGCCGGCCCATATTCCGCCCGGCGCGCGCGACGAATCCCAGGTACGTGTGGTGCATGGCGACTTCCGGCTCGACAACCTCGTCTTCCACAACACCGAGCCGCGCGTGATCGCCGTGCTCGACTGGGAGCTGTCCACGCTGGGCCACCCACTGGCCGATTTCAGCTACCACTGCATGGCCTGGCACATCGAGCCGGGCACCTTCCGCGGCATCGGCGGACTCGACCACGCGGCGCTGGGCATTCCGAGCGAACGCGACTACGTGCGCCGCTACTGCGAACGCGTGGGCCGGGCCACCGGGCGCGCGCTCGACGTCGACACGGTGATGGCCGACTGGAATTTCTACCTCGCCTACAACCTGTTCCGGCTGGCTTCGATCACGCAGGGCATCGCCAAGCGCGTGGTCGACGGCACGGCCGCCAGTGCCCAGGCGCGCGCCACCGGCGCCGCCACCCCGGCGCTGGCACGGATGGCCTGGCGCTTTGCCCAAGCCTCGCGCTGAACCTACACACCCCAAGGAGACAGACATGGACTTCGGCTATTCACCCCGCACCCAGGAACTGCAGGCGCGCCTGAGCGCCTTCATGGCCGAGCATGTGTACCCGGCCGAACCCGCCTGGTTCGAGGAGATCGAAGCCAATACCCGTGCTGGCAAGCGCTGGACGCCGCTGCAGGTGATCGAGCAGCTCAAGCCCAAGGCCCACGCCGCCGGTCTGTGGAACTTGTTCCTGCCGCCGCGCGCCGAAGGCCACGGCCCCGACACCAGCACCCTGGGCGCCGGTCTGAGCAACCAGGAATATGCGCCGTTGGCCGAGATCATGGGCGCCGTGCCCTGGTCCAGCGAGGTCTTCAATTGCAGCGCCCCCGACACCGGCAATATGGAAGTGCTGGCGCGCTACGGCACGCCCGAACACCAGCAGCGCTGGCTGCAGCCGCTGCTGCGCGGCGAGATGCGCAGCGCCTTCGCGATGACCGAGCCCGCGGTGGCTTCTTCGGACGCCACCAATATCGAGGCCAGCATCCGGCGTGAAGGCGACGACTACGTCATCAACGGCCGCAAGTGGTGGACCAGCGGCGCCGGCGACCCGCGCTGCAAGATCTACATCTTCATGGGCAAGACCGACCCCACGGCGCCGCGCCATTCGCAGCAGTCGATGATCCTGGTGCCGGCCGACGCCCCGGGCGTGACCGTGCTGCGGCCGCTCACGGTGTTCGGCTACGACGACGCTCCGCACGGCCACATGGAGGTGGACTTCGTGAACGTGCGCGTGCCGGCTTCGAACATCCTGCTCGGCGAAGGGCGCGGCTTCGAGATCGCGCAAGGCCGCCTGGGCCCCGGCCGCATCCACCATTGCATGCGGCTGATCGGCCTGGCCGAACGCTCGCTGCGCCTGATGTGCGAACGCGCCACCAGCCGCACCGCCTTCGGCAAGACCGTGGCGCAGCAGACGGTGACGCAGGAGCGCATTGCCGAGGCACGCTGCATGATCGATCAGGCCCGTCTGCTCACGCTGAAGGCGGCGTGGATGATGGACGTGGCCGGCAACAAGACCGCCAAGGCCGAGATCGCGATGATCAAGGTGGTGGCGCCGCAGATGGCCTGCCAGGTCATCGACTGGGCGATGCAGGTCTTTGGCGGCGCCGGCATGTGCCAGGACACGCCACTGGCTTACTTCTACACCCTGGCACGCACGCTGCGCTTTGCCGACGGTCCCGACGAAGTGCACCGCAACGCTGTTGCCAAGATCGAACTCGGCAAGCTGGCGCCGCGCAGCTAGGTCGGGTGCTCGTCCCCCGGCAGGGCACTGCTCGACCAGGCGCCGGGTTGGGTGCTGGGCACGGTCGACTCCGGGCCGCTGCCGCTCACGCGGCGCGCTTCGCGCATCGCCGTCTCGAACAGGCGCAGCCAGACCTGGAGCGCCGGCAGTTCGGGCTCTGCCAGCGCCGCGCGCAGCATCAGGCGGCCGCGGCCGATCATCAGCACCATGGGCAACGGAGACGCCACGCGCAAAGCCCCCAGCGATTGCGCCAGCGGCCCTTCGAGCCAGCGCAGGAGCCAGCTCTTCATGCTGGACAAGGCGATGAACCTCTCGTGCAGCGAACCCATCTCGCTGGCGGGCAGCCTGGGGAACATGACCAGCCAGCGCATCTCGGGCGGCGTCTGGTTGTCGATGCGGGTCTGCACGCCTTCGACATACTGGTTGAACACCGCCTGCTCCATGCTTTCCTGCAGTTCGCGGTTCATCACCACCAGTTGCAGGTCGGTGGGCAAGCCCATTTCAGCGCGCAAGCGCAGTTCGTGACCCTCGATATAAGGCCGCTGCGACGGACCCCACTCCAGGCGCCATGGCGCGGCTTCCAGGCGACCGTCGACGACGAAACCCTCGTTCGGCACGTCGCGGAAGGCGTAGTGTCGCGACGCCGCCCAGGGTGCGATGCCCTCCCAGCCCTCGGGCGCAGGCGCCGGGGCCCCGGAGAACAGGCGCTTGAAACCGTCGAGCATGGTTCAGGGTTCCGATCGACCGATGGTTCTCGCGGCAACCCACCGCGCAAGGGCATGGAGTTTCGAGTGTATGCGTGTGCCGCGCCCAATGGTCGCACGATGGTCGCCGATGGCTGCCCGATCGGTGCCCGATCACCCGCCGCGCATCAGGCTGCAGCAGCGCGCCCGGCCATTCCGCACGGGATCGACGCAGTCGCGACGAGGTCTGTTCAAGCCGGGACTGACCGGGCCTGACCCAGAGCGGCAGCCCCATGTGGGCCGGGCATGACTCCTAGAATGCCGGCACGCCACTGCCCGTAGCTCAACTGGATAGAGCACCAGCCTTCTAAGCTGGGGGTCGCAGGTTCGAGTCCTGCCGGGCAGGCCATCTGGATGCGCATACAGTTCGGTGGGTCGTCATTGCCCTGCCGCCGCCTTGCACCCCTTCACCGAACTGAACCCCGAGCAGCGCGCTGCCGTCGAGCACGCGCCCGAAGCCGGGCCGCTGCTGGTGGTGGCCGGCGCCGGGTCGGGCAAGACCATGACGCTGGCCGCGCGCGTGGCCTGGCTGGTGCTACAGGGTGCTGACCCGCAGCGACTGCTGCTGCTGACCTTCTCGCGCCGCGCCGCCGGCGAAATGGCGCACCGTGCCTGTCGTCTGCTGCACGAGGCGCTGCGCCTGCCGTCGACCACGGCGCCGCCCGTGCTGCCCTGGTGCGGCACCTTCCACAGCGTGGCGGCGCGGCTGCTGCGCGAAGAGGCGCCACACATCGGCCTGGCGCCCGGCTTCACGGTGCTCGACCGAACCGATGCGCAAGACCTGCTGGCGATGACGCGCCAGGCGCTGGGCCTGTCTGAAAGCGAACGGCGCTTTCCGCTCGCCGGCACCTGCCTGGCCATCCATTCGCGCACCGTCAACACGCGCGAGCCGCTGTCCGTGCTGGTCGAAACGCAATGGCCCTGGTGCCGCGACCACATCGTCGATCTGCAGCGCCTGTTCGCCGCCTATGGCGAGGCCAAGCTGCAGCAGCAGTCGCTGGACTTCGACGACCTGCTGCTGGCCTGGTGGCATCTGATGCAGGTGCCCGAGATGGCGGCGCGCATCGGCGGCCGTTTCGACCATGTTCTGGTGGACGAGGTGCAGGACGTCAACCGGCTGCAGGCCGACATCACGCAAGCGCTGAAGCCGCACGGCCGCGGCCTCACCGCGGTGGGTGACGACGCGCAGAGCATCTACGCCTTCCGCGGCGCCGACGTGCGGCATATCCTGGATTGGCCGCAGCGCTTTTCGCCGCCGGCGCGCGTGCTCACGCTGGAGCGCAACTACCGCTCCACGCCCGGCATCCTTCAGGCGTCCAACGCCGTCATCGCCGAAGCCCACGAACGCTTTGCCAAGCGGCTGTGGACCGAGCGCCCGCCCGCCGGTCGGCCGCGCCTGGTGACGGTGGTCGACGAAGCCGCGCAGGCGCGCGGCGTGGCCGATGCCGTGCTGGCGCAGCGCGAGGCGGGCCTCAAGCTCAAGCGGCAGGCCGTGCTCTTCCGCACTTCCACGCACAGCGCGCCGCTGGAGCTGGAACTGGCGCGGCGCGGCATCCCGTTCGTGAAGTACGGCGGCCTGCGTTTCCTGGAAGCGGCACATGTGAAGGACGTGCTGGCGGTGCTGCGCTGGGCCGACAACCCGGCGTCGCAATTGGCGGCGCTGCGCGCGGCGCGGCTGGTGCCCGGCATGGGACCGGCCAGCGTGCGGCGACTGCTGGGCCACGCCGGGCCGCTGGCGGCGTTCAAGCCGCCTGCGGCCGCAGCGCAGGCGTGGACCGCGCTGGTGGCCTTGATGGCCCAGCTTCGGGGCGAAGCCGCCGCCTGGCCCGACGACCTGACGCGCGTGCTGGCCTGGTATCGGCCGCACCTGGAACGCCTGTACGAAGACGCCCGCGTGCGCGCAGCCGACCTGGAACAGCTGGCGCACATGGCCGCCGGCCAGCGCAGCCGCGAACGTTTCGTCACCGAACTCACGCTGGACCCGCCCGAAGCCAGCAGCAACGAAGCCGGCCCGCCGCTGCGCGACGAGGACTACCTGATCCTTTCCACCATCCACAGCGCCAAGGGCCAGGAGTGGAATGCCGTGCACGTGCTGAACGTGGTCGACGGCTGCCTGCCCGCCGACCTGGCCACCGGCCGCAGCGCCGAGATCGAGGAAGAACGCCGCTTGCTCTACGTGGCCATGACGCGCGCCCGCGACGAGCTCACGCTGTGGGTGCCGCAACGTTTTCACGTCACCCAGCAGCGCGCCTGGGGCGACCGGCACCTGTACGCGCTGCGCTCGCGCTTCGTCCCCGACACGCTGCTTTCGCACTTCGAAGTCGTGCAGCCCGCGCGGGCGAACGCCGTCGAAGGGCCCGCCGACACCGGCACGGCGCCGCTGGGGATCGACCTGGCCGCGCGCCTGCGTCACGAATGGGCCCCCCGGCTTGGGGGTGGACCGCCCCCACCCGTGCCCGATCGTGGGCAGAATCCGGTTTGACTCTCCGCCCAAGGCCCGCCATGTCCGACCACCGCATGCCCGCCCTCACCGCCGCCTCCGGCGACGACGTCCACCAGGCCTTGCGCCAGCTCGGCTCACGCGCCCACCAGTTGCGCGCCGCCACGCGCGCCGCCGATCATTTCAACGCCCGGGACAACAGCGAAGACCGCAACACCGGCTCGTGGCTGATGTCGTGCGCGCTGGCGCTTTCAGCCGACCTGGCCGTAGACATCGACGGCCTGGCCCGTTCGCTGAAGGAGCACCCGGTGGACGCCGCGCTGCAGGCCCGCGTGTCGGGCTTGCGCGTGCGCACGCACCAGTTGCACGCCGCGGCGCGCGCGGCCGATCACTTCCTGGACCAGGACACGCGCGAGGACCGCGACACCGGTTCGTGGCTGATCGCCACCGCGTCGAGCCTGGCGCAGAAGCTGGCCGCTGAAATCGACGACAACGCCGTGCCGGCGCGACGCCCGGCCCTGGACAA
>JAABPT010000022.1 GCA_011391855.1 Burkholderiales bacterium | reverse complement strand
CGACGTGGACGAGGCGCACCGTGCGGCCAGCCGCGTGAAGCTGGAGCGGCTGCAACAGCAGCGCGCCGACCTGGCCGACTGCCTGGACGCGCTGCTCGCCGACGCCGGCTTCCACGCCGCGGCCACCCAGGCTGGCGTGGCGGTGCTCTACGTTCACGCGCTCAACCCCTGGGGCTTCTCGTGGCTGCGGCGCACCACGCACGAGAACGTGGACCTGAATCGCAACTGGCACGACTTCAGCCAGCCGCTGCCGTGCAATGCCGCCTACGACGAGATCGCGCACTGGCTGGTGCCCGCCACCTGGCCGCCGGCACCCGAGGCCGAAGCCGGCCTGGCGGCCTATGCCGAAACGCATGGCGAACGCGGCCTGCAGACCGCTATCTCCGCCGGCCAGCACGAACACCCCGAAGGCCTGTTCTACGGCGGCCGCAACCCCACCTGGAGCCAGCAGACGCTGCGCCACGTGCTGCAGGAGCACGCCACACGCTGCACGCGGCTGGCCTGGATCGACCTGCACACGGGCCTGGGCCCCAGCGGTCACGGCGAACGCATCTTTGCCTGCCGCGACGAAGCCGCGGCGTTGCAGCGCGCTCGGGCCTGGTGGGGAGGGGAAGTGACCTCGATCTACGACGGCTCTTCGACCTCGGCCCGGCTCACGGGCCTGATGTGGAGCGCCGCCTATGAAGAAGCGCCGCAGGCCGAAACCACCGGCATCGCGCTGGAATACGGCACCGTGCCGCTGAACGAAGTGGTGAACGCGCTGCGCGCCGACCAGTGGCTGGAGAACCACCCCGAAACGCCCGCCGAACAGCGCGACGCCATCAAGCGCCAGGTGCGCGATGCCTTCTACACCGACACCGACGCGTGGAAGCAGCGCGTCGTCGAACAGGGCGTGGAAGCGGCGCGGCAGGCGGTGGCTGGGCTGGGCGGCTGAGCGCCACGGGCCGGCGCATTGCGTCGCCACGCGATGCAGTTGCCGCCGGCGGCCACGGTTTCGGGGAACAAGACGACCGTCGGGCGCCAGTTTCGCCCTGGGTCGCGTCGCCGAGGGGCAGCGAACCCAGAGGTGAGATCAGAACCGATAGTAGGCGCCGAAGCTGTAGGTGACGGGCTTGAAGTCGATGCTTGTCGTCAGCACGGTGCTGGCCACGGCGACGACGTCGCTCTTGACGTCGATGCGCGCGATGCTGGCAAACAGGCCCCACTGCTTGTCGATGGCGTAGTTGATGCCGGCTTGCAGTGCAAGTCCCCACGAATCGCTCATCTCCACCTGCGGCGCCAGGCTCGATTTGACGTCCGTGAAACGGGTGTAGTTGATGCCCGCGCCCAGGTAGGGGCGCCAGGTGTCGCCGGGGGCGCCGAAGTAGTAGTTGACGAGCAGCGTGGGCGAGACGTTCTTGGCCGACAGGATGTTGTCGCCGAGGAAGGCCACGCTGCCGGTGGCGTCGGCCTCGATCGTCGGCGGGATGCCGAGCACGAGCTCGACGCCGATATTCGGCGTGAGCGTGCGCTCGTAGACGAAGATCGCGGTGACCGCGTTGCCGGTCTCGGCATCGGCGCCCGGCGGGATGCCGATGCCCTGGATGCCGTTGGTGCTGGAGTTGGTGGTGTAGTAGGTGAGGCCGGCCTTGACGACATTGTCCTGGGCCTGGGCGGCAACGCAGCCGAGGCCGCAGGCGAGCGCCGCAGCAAGGATGGGGAGACGGGTGTTCATCGGGTGCTCCTTGGGGCGCAGGTCAGATCCAGCCGAAGGCGGCCAGCGCCTTGGCGAACTCGTCGCTCGTCGCCTTGTGGCCGCCCGTCGTCGGGTGCACACCGTCGGCGAACAGCCAGCGCTGGACATCAGCGCCGTCGCGCAGGCCGTTGAACGGCACGCCGGGCGTGGCGTTGCAGAACAGCGAGGTACCGTCGGTGACCGCGCCACCGGTGATGGCCGCGATCTTGGCAGCGTCGCAGGCCGGCACGGTGACGTTGGTGAAACGGGCGCTGTCCGCGCGCAACTCCTTGAACAGCGCCATCGCGTCGACCCACTGCACCGGCTGGCCCGTCATCTCGTCGCGCAGCCAGAGATTGAAGATCTCCGACAGCGTCGTCAGCACCGGCTGCGCCGCAGCCGGAACGACGCTGCTGAAAGGCGTGGCAGCGATGTCCACCAGATTGACGACGGCGACATACTTGCCACCCTTGCCGAGGATCTCCTTTTTGATGTAGCCGCCGAGTTCGATGGCCACCTGCTTCATCGCTTCCTGCGCTGCCAGCTGGGCTTCCAGCAGCAGGTTCTTGGCCTGGTCTTCGGGGATCTGGCCGGCCGCCGCCTGGGCCTGGATCTGCGCGGCCTTGGCGCCGAAGATGCCGAACTGCACGAAGATGTCGTTGTGGCCGGCCCAGACGAAGATCAGATCGCTGTCCTTGAAGCTGCCATAACGCGCCAGGTGGTTGGCGATCTGCGTCTTCACCGGCACCGTGAGCGCACCACCGGCCTTGCCGAGGCCGTTGGGGTCGGTCACACGTGAGCCGCCCTGGCCATAGCCGGTACAGCTACTGGCCAAAGCGGGGTTGACGGCCGCGGCCGGACACAGCACCGACTGGCCCGCGAAGCCCACCTCGGCCGGGGTGACGACGATTCCGAGCGCCGCAGCCAGGTTCTCCACCCACACCGTGGCGCCGGGGCCGTTGGTCGTCCACTTGCCGCCGAAGTACGGCGGCTGGCCGTCGCCAGTGAGCGAGGTGGCCGGCGCATAGGTGCCGAGGTCGCTGAGGCTGTCGCCGAAGGAGACCACGGCCGTGAAACTGCCCTTCGTGGTCGGTGCGCCGGCCGGGCTGCCCGAGCCGGGGATGTAGGGGTCGCTGCCGCCGCAGGCGGCCAGCAACAGGGCGGCAAGGCCCGCAAGCGCCGCAGCGCGGAAATTCTTCATCGGGTGTTTCCTCCAGGGCGGCTGCGGCGCAGACCGAATGGCCCTCGTTCTGGGCACAGCAACGACTATAGAAGGGGCACTTCGCAGTCCCGGCCCGGATTAACCCCCGGCCGACATCGACGGCTGCGTCGTACCCACTGGGCTGCGCGCCGATCCGCTGCTCGCAGCCACGCCGGTGGCCGCCGTCACGGCGCAGGCGATGGCCGAAAACATGCGGCATGTCCGCGCGGCAGGGTTCGACGACCACGCGACCCAGCCGATCGACGTCGCCCGCTTCGACGCCATGCCTCAGCGGCTGCCGCCGTGAGCCTGTGGTCGATGAGATCTTCGCCTTTGCCTGTTCGCCGGCCACCCCAGGGAGGGGGCTTCGTCCGGCGGGCACTCGGTGGCATATTCCAGGTCGCCTTGACATTCGCTGCTTTCACCCTTCGGCACCACCGCGGCCCTGCCGTCGCCCCGCGCGCAACGCACCGAAGGTGCGTCACGAAAGAACCGGCCTTGCCCGAACATCGCACGACTCCTGCGGGGTCTTGGCGCCGCGGCTTCACGCCCCTGGCCGGCCTGGCCGTGCTGGCGCTGGCCACCTCGGTTGCGGCGCAGGGTTCGGCCGAAGGCATGCTGGAGCACCGCGTCGAACGCGGTGACACGCTGATCGGCCTGCACGCCCTGCTGATGCGCCCGCAGGCCGACTGGCGCGTGGTGCAGCGGCTGAACCGCATCGCCGACCCGCGGCGCCTGCGCACGGGTTCGACGCTGCGCATCCCGCTGTCGATGCTGCGCGAGGAACCGGTCAGCGCCGAAGTGCTGCACAGCCACGGCGAGGTCTTCGTCGAACGCGGCGGCGCGCCGCGTGAACCGCTGGCCGCGGCGGCGCTGCTGCGCGCGGGCGACGTGGTCACCACCGGTGCGCAGTCCTCGGCCTCGCTGCGGTTTGCCGACGGGTCGCGGGCGCTGCTCGGGCCGGGCGCACGCCTGCGCGTGGAGCGCCTCGTGCAGCGCGGCGCCAACGGCGGTGTCGACACCTTGCTGCGCCTGGACAGCGGCGCGCTGGAAACCCGCGTGCCGCCGGCCCGGCCGGCGCCGCGCTTCGAGCTGCGCACGCCGGTCACCAACCTGGGCGTGCGTGGCACCGAGTTTCGCGCCCGCCTCGACGGCGAGCGCCTGCTGGCCGAGGTGCTGCAGGGCCGCGTGGCCGTCGGCCCCACCGCGCTGGACGCCGGCTTCGGCACCGAGGCCGCGCCGGGTCGGGTGGCATTGCCGCGGCCGTTGCCGCCCGCCCCCGACCTGCGCGCCGTGCCGGCCCAGGTGGAACGCCTGCCGCTGCAGTTTGGTTTCGCGGCGGCGCCGGGCGCCACCCGCTACCGCGCCCAGGTCTTCGACGCCGGGGGCAACGAGCACCTGATCCTGGACGGCCTGTTCGACACGCCGCTTGCCGCCTGGCCCGACACACCGCCCGACGGCCGCTATGAACTGCGCGTGCGCGCGGCCGACGCCGGCGGCGTCGAGGGCCGGGCAGCCACGCGCGCCTTCACGTTGAAGGCGCGGCCCGAGCCGCCCTTCCAGCTGAAGCCGCGTGCGGGCGAGCGCCTGTTCGACGCCCAGGTGGCGTTCGCCTGGTCGGCGCACCCCGAAGCCGCCCGCTACCGCCTGCAGGTGGCGGCCTCGCCCGACTTCGCGGCGCCACTGATCGACCGCAGCGACCTCACCGGCACCGGGTTCAACGGCAGCTTGCCGACAGGCACCTGGCACTGGCGCCTGGCCACCGTGCGTGCCAGCGGCGACACCGGCCCCTGGGGCGACGCCGCGGCGCTGGAACGCGCCGACCCGCCGCCGCCCCCGGCGGCGCCGGCCGTCGAGCCACCGAAGGCCAGTGACGCCGGGCTGGTGGTCCGCTGGGCGGCTTCGCCGTTGCCGGGTGCGCGTTACCAGGTGCAGGTGGCGCGCGACGCCGCATTCACGAAAATCGTCGTCGACGAGACGACCACCGCCACCGAATGGCTGCTGCCCGAGCCCGAGCCCGGCAGCTACCACCTGCGCGTGCGCGGCGTGGCCGCCGACGGCCGCGCCGGCGACTTCGGCGCTGCGCAGGTGGCCGAGATCTCGGGCTCGCGCTGGTGGCTGTGGCTGCTGCCGCTGCTGTTGCTGCTGTGAAGACGGTTGGCCGCGGGCAGGCGCTCTGGGTGGCCGTCGGCGCACTGGCGGTGGGCCTGCTGGTGTTGCTGACGCCGCTCAACGCCAGCCTGTCGCGCCCGCTGCGCGACGCGCAGGCGCGCCTGCTGGCGCCCGCGGCGGCGCCCGCGGGTGTGCTCGTGGTGGACATCGACGACCGCTCGCTGGCGGCACTGAAACCGCACTTCGGCCCCTGGCCTTTCAAGCGCGATGTCTACGCGCTGGCGGTGGACCAGCTGCGCGACCTGGGCGCCAGCGCCATCGCCTTCGACCTGCTGCTGGCCGACGCCCAGCCCGGCGACGAAGCGCTGGCGCGCGCCATTGCGCGGCCAGGCGCCCCGGTGGTGCTGGCCGCCGCCGGCCTGCTGCACGCCAGTGACGACACGCGCACCACCGACGACGCCAGCACGCCCGTGCCTGCACCGGGCAGGCAGCCACCGCCTGGCGTGTCGACGCACCGCTGGCCGACGATCACGCTGCCCACACCCAGTGTCTGGCCGTCGGGTCGCGCCGCACCGCCGCTGGGCATCATCACCACGCCGCTGGGCGCCGACGGCGTGCTGCGCGAACTGCCCC
Organism: Burkholderiales bacterium; assembly: GCA_011391855.1. GTDB lineage: Bacteria > Pseudomonadota > Gammaproteobacteria > Burkholderiales > Burkholderiaceae_C > Rubrivivax. The sequence continues at coordinate 19,411 of JAABPT010000022.1, read as the reverse complement.
TGTGGCACAGCGCCGGCGGCCAACGCTGGCCGCTGCTGTCGCTGGCCGTGCACCAGCAGCTGGCCGGGGACGCTGCAAGGGTGCAGGCCAGCACGGCCGTGCAGCCGGCCTTCGCCGCCGCCCGCGCCGCGCCGCCGGTGCTGCCTTTCGCCACGCTGATGGCCGGTCCCGGCAGCGCTGCCGAATCCGTCGCCACCGAGGCGCTGCGAGCGCAGGTGGCGGGCTGCGTGGTCTTCATCGGCAGCAGCGCGCTGCTGGCCGACGCCGTGATGACGGTGCAAGGCCAGACCACGGGCACGTCGGTGCTGGCGCAGGCCTATGCGGCGCTGCGCGACGGGCGTTCGTTGCGCGCGCCGGCGCTGTGGGCCGACGGCCTGCTGCTGTGGTTGGCGCTGCTGCCGGCCGCCGTCACCGCGTGGCGCGGCCGGCCGCTGCCGCGGCGCGACGCGCTCGCGGCCGCGCTGGCCCTGCTGGCCGTGGCCGCCGTGGGCGGCGTGCTGCTGATGCAGCTGCAACTGCCGACGTCCCCGGCTGCAGCCGGCGCCGCCACGGCCACCGGCCTGCTGCTGGCGCTGCTGCTGCACCAGCGCCGGCAGACCGCGGCACAGCAGCAACTGGCGCTGCAGCTGGCCGTGGCCGCCGAAACCACGCGGGCCAAGGGCGAGTTCCTGGCCAACGTCAGCCACGAAATCCGCACGCCGCTGAACGCGCTGCTCGGCGTGGCCGAGCTGCTGGCAGCGAGCCCGCTCGACACCACGCAGCGGCGCCAGGTGCGGCTATTCCAGGAGGCCGGCCGCACCTTGCACGAGTTGATCAACGACCTGCTCGACCTGTCGAAGATCGAGGCCGGGCGGCTGGAGCTCGAGCACCGGCCCTTCTCGCTGCACGCGCTGCTGCAGCGCGTGGTCGATCTGATGCGGCCGCGCGCCGAGGGCAAGGGCCTGCAACTGCGGCTGGAATTGCAGCCCGGGCTGCCCGACGGCGTGGCCGGCGACGGCCTGCGTCTGGAACAGGCACTGAACAATCTGGTGGGCAACGCCATCAAGTTCACCGCGAGCGGCGAGGTGCGGGTGCGCGCCGGGTGCGACACGCGGCGCGCGGGCTTCGTCGCCATCGAGGTGGTCGACAGCGGCATCGGCATTGCGCCGAGCAAGCTCGACACCATCTTCGAACCCTTTCGCCAGGCCGACGGCAGCGTCACGCGCATGTACGGCGGCACCGGCCTGGGGCTGTCGATCACGCGCCTGGTGGCTGGCATGATGGGCGGCGAGGTCACGGTGTCGAGCACGCCGGGGCTGGGCAGCGTCTTCACGCTGTGCGTGCCGCTGCCGCCGGCCACGCTGGACAGGCCGGCCCTGCGCGCCGCACCGCTGCCGGCGAGCGGCCAGCGCAGCGTGCTGCTGGCCGAGGACAACGAGGTCAACGTCTACCTCTTCAATGCCATGCTCGAAGCCCAGCCGGTGCAGGTCGACGTGGCCCCCAACGGCCTGGCGGCGCTGGAACTGCTGCGCCTGCGCGCCTACGACCTGGCCTTCGTCGACGTGCAGATGCCCGGCATGGACGGCTTGAGCATAACGCGTGAACTGCGCGCGCTGGAAGCGGCCGGCGGCCGCCGGCGCACGCCCGTGGTGGCGCTGACGGCCAACGCCTTCGCCAGCGACCTGCAGGCCAGCCTGGACGCCGGCTGCGACCGCCACCTGGCCAAGCCTTATACCCGGGCGCAACTGCTCGAGGCCCTGGCCGAACTCGCCGTCGACAGCAGCGCCGTGCCCGCGCAGGCTGCCGCAGGCGGCATCGACGACAGCGGCGGCGGTGCGCCTGCCTCGCCGGCCCTTGCGGCACCCGCCCAGCCCTTCGACGCCGCGGCTGCCGTGCGCCGCCTGGGCGGCGACCCGCTGCTGTTCCAGCGTGTCATCGACCACGCCACGGTGTTCGTGGCGGACTGGCTGCAGGCGTGGGAACGCGCGCGCAGTGAAGCCGACGCGGGCCGGTCGCTGCGCCTGGCGCACGACCTCAAGGTCGTTGCGGCCACGCTGTGCGCCGACGAGCTGAGCGGGCACGCGGCTGAACTCGAGGCGCTGCTGCGCAGCGGCGCCGGCGTGGGGCCGGCGCCCGACGCCCTGCGCGCGGCACTGGCCCGGGTGATCGTGGCGCTGCCGCGCAGCAACCCCCTGGCCTGACCACAGCCTCCAGGCGCCGTGCGTCCGGACGTCCGGAGGTCACGCCCGGACGTCGAGCCCAGACGTCGAGCCCAGGCGGTCCGCTCTTTCCTACCGCTGCCTGACGTACTTTCCAGGCGCCTCTTCGACCACGTCATAACCCTTCGCCGGCGCGCCCACGCCCGGCGGCTTGGTCTTGCCGCTGGAGTGCGCCGCCAGCCAGCCTTGCCAGGCCGGCCACCAGGAACCTTCGGACTTCGGCGCTGCCTCCATCCAGTCCTCGGGCGCCAGGTGGGGGTCGGCCAGCCGGCGCGTGCGCATGCGGTAGTAGCGCTTGGGATGCACGGGGCCAGCCACGATGCCGGCGTTGTGGCCGCCAGCCGTGAGCAGGAAGGTGAGGTCGTCCGAACGCACCAGGTTGTCGACCTTGTAGACCGACTTCCACGGCGCCACGTGGTCGGCCTCGGTGCCCACCACGAACATCGGCACGCCGATGTCCGACAGCCGGATCAGCTTGCCGCCGACCGGGAAGCGGTTGGTGGCCAGCTCGTTGTCCAGGTACAGCCGGTACAGGTATTCCGAATGCATGCGCCACGGCATGCGCGTGCCGTCGGCATTCCAGGCCATGAGGTCGATCATGCGGTCGCGCTGGCCCTTCAGGTACTGATTGACGATGGGCTGCCACAGCAGGTCGCGCGCGCGCAGCATCGCAAACGCGCCGCCCATCTGCTTGCTCTCGAGCACGCCCTTCTTGTGCATCGTGGCCTCCAACATCGCCAGCTGGCTGGGGTTGATGAAGAAGGCCAGTTCGCCCGGTTCGGAGAAATCGGTCTGCGCGGCGAACATGGTGATGGAGGCCAGCCGCTCGTCCTGCTCGCGCGCCAGCGCCGCTGCGCCGATGGCCAGCAGCGTACCGCCGATGCAGTAGCCCACGGCGTGCACCTTGCGCTTGGGCACGATGGCGGAAACGGCGTCGAGCGCGGCCATGAAACCCTGGTGCACGTAGTCGTCCATGCCCAGGTCGCGGTCCTCTTCGGTCGGGTTCTTCCACGACATCATGAAGACCGTGTGGCCCTGGTCGACCAGGTACTTCACCATCGAATTGCGCGGGCTCAGGTCCAGGATGTAGTACTTCATGATCCAGGCCGGCACCACCAGCACCGGCTCGGCATGCACCGTGGGCGTGGTCGGCGTGTACTGGATGAGTTCGACCAGCTCGTTGCGGAAGACCACCTGGCCCGGCGTCACGGCCACGTTCTTGCCGACCTCGAATTCCTCGGTGCCGGCCGGCGCGGCGCCCTTGAGCGTGCGCCCCAGGTCTTCGACCACGTTCTGGAAGCCGCGCACCAGGTTCTGGCCCTGCTCTTCCTGGGTCAGCGCCAGCAACTCGGGATTGAGTGCCAGGTAGTTCGAGGGCGACGCCGAATCGGCCATCATGCGCGCCGCGAATTCCAGCAACTGGGTGTGGTACTCGCTCACGCCGCTGACGCCGCGCACCGCTTCGTTCATCAGCGCCACGTTGTTCTGGTAGGCGCGCGCCAGCACGTTGAACGGGAATTGCTGCCAGGCCTCGCCGGCAAAGCGGCGATCGGCTTCGCCGGACAAACCCTCGGCGGGCGGTGCCGGTGTGCCGGCCAGCGCGCGCAGTGCAAACATCCAGGTGTCGCCCGCGCGCACCATGGCATTGCGCTGCATTTCGCGCTGCTTGGAAGGCGACAGCGCCAGGTGCGAGATCCAGTCCGCCCAGGCCGTGCTGAAGGCCGTAGGCGCCAGGCCGGAGGTCATCTGCGCCACCTGGGCGCGAAAGTCGCGGTCGACTTCCTGGGTGGTGGGGGCGGGTTGGTTCGTCTTGGCCATGGTTGCTCCTCGATCCGATGGTTGTTTTGTCTCTATGGTTGTCTGTCCGCCCGCGCGCGTTATGCCGGCGCGTGCCAGCCGGCGTCGACCCAGAGCTCGCCGCTGACGGCCGAGTTCGCGAGCATGAAGCAAATCGCGTCGGCAATCTCGGCCGGCTCGATCAGGCGGCCGAGCTGCGTATACGGCAGGATATTCTTGGCCACGTAGTCGGCACCCATGGCGCGCACCATCGGCGTGTCGGTGAAGCCGGGGTGGATGACGCTGCAGCGCACGCCGTAGTACATGGCCTCCTTCATGATCGTGGCCGCGGCACCTTCCAGGCCCGCCTTGGTGCTGGCGTACGAGATCTGGCCGCGATTGCCCTGCGAAGAGATCGAGCCGATGAACACCACCGAACCCTGCATGCCTTCATCGGGCGTCCAGCGTTTCAGGCCCTTGGCGGCGCGGTCCTCGGCCACTCGGCCGATCATCTCCAGCGCCCAGTACACCGGCGCGATGAGGTTCACGTCGACGACCAGCTTGAACAGATCCACCGGGTAGATGCGTGCCTTGCCGGTGTTCTTGTCCACGCGCACGGCCAGGTCGTCGCGCGTGATGCCAGCGGCCGGCACGCACAGGCTCACCGGGCCATGCCGGCGGCTGATGTCGTCGAACACCGCCGCGCGAAAGGCCTCGTCGGTGGTGTCGCCCTTGTAGGGCACGGCAAAGCTGCGGCCGGCCTCGGCATTCAGCGTCTCGGCCACGTCCACCACCGCATCGTTCACGTCCACGAGCGCCACCGCCGTGACGTCGCGCCGCCCCATGGCCGCGGCCACTGCGCGGCCGATGCCGCTGCCGCCACCCGTGATGACGGCCACTCTGTTCAGGAATTCCATAATGCCTCCGACGCTGTTTGTTGCACCGCAGCATTCTAGGCCGCTGGCGGACAGGAAGCTGACACCGGGGCGCCCCGAAGCCCATCATTTCGACCCGGCTTGCGCTGGCTCAAGCCGGCCGGGCATGTGGACGCTCGAGCGAAAGAGGCACAGGCTCGGGCACGGCCGGGCGGGCAGTGTCCGCTGCGGTCATCACGGCGTACCGATGAACAGGTAGGCATTGGCGGCGCCGCCGCTGCCACCGCCCAGCCCCACGTACACCGGCCCCAGCGGCGTTTCGCCACCCAGGTAGAGGGTCAGCGAATTGAGCCAGCCGTCGCGCTTTTGCACCGTGAAGGGCCGGGCCACGCGGCCGGCCTCCAGCGCCATGCCCAGCCGCATGTCGCCGCGCAGGCCCAGCGGCAGGTTGCCGATGATGCGTTCGGCGCGCACATGGGCGTAGGCCACGCCGTCGCCCACCAACTGGCCGCTGGCATAGGCGCTGAGGTTCAGGAAGCCGCCCAGTTCGCCGGCCTCGTTGAAAGGCAGCTGACCCTGCGGCGAGTCGACCCAGCTCGCACGCGCGCCCAGCACCCAGCTCTGCCACGGCCAGGCCGCCTGCGCCTGCAGGTCCAGTCGCGAATAGTCGTCGCGGTCGTTGCCGTACAGGCTGGCATTGGCGGCCCAGCCGCGACGCGGGAAGTACAGGCGGTCGAACTGGTCCATGTCCAGCGCCAGCAGCCAGCCGCCGCTGCTGGAAGTGCGGCCGCCGTTCAGCAGCTCGGCGATGTCCAGCCCGGTTTCCAGCTCGTTGGTGATGCGCGTCTCGCGCCAGCCCAGACGCGCTTGGCCGAGCAGGCTGAAATTGAGGCCGGCGCTGACCTCGCCGCCAGTGCTGGCCCGGCGGTACTCGGCGATGCGCTGCTCCACGTAGAAATAGTCCTTGCGCTCGCGCCAGTAGCCGGCCTTGCCGGCCACGAAATAGCGCTGCGCCGCGTCCAGCGGCTGGTGCAGTTCCACGCCCAGCCCGGTGGTGGTGCCCAGTGCGGCGGTGGCCAGCAACTCGCCGCCCAGCGGGTTGAGCCAGGTCTTCTGGTAGGCCCCGCGCAGCTCGAAGGTGGCGCCCTGGCTGAGGCTGGATTCCAGATGCACGCCCAGGCGCACGTAGTCCGGGCCCCAGCTCTTTTCCACCGGCAGCAGGCGCAGCACCTTGCGGCCGCGCTGGTCGAGCAGCGTGTAGTCCACGCTTTGGTACCAGCCGTCGCCATAGACCCGCAGCAGGTCGCGGTTCAGCACGGTGGTGTCCAGCGGGTCGCCGCTGCCCAGGCTCACGTAACGCTCCACCACGGCCGGGTTGACGCGGTCGAGCTCGGCGATCTGCACCTCGTCCACGGTGGGCGCGGCACGTTCGCCCACGGCCACGCTCTTGCGCCAGCGGGCATACGCGGCTTCGTCCAGGGCCAGCGCCTGCAGACGCGGCGCCAGCGTCTCGGCCGCTTTCCGGCCGCGCTGAGCGGCCTCGGCATGGCGGGCGAAGTCGACAGCGCTGATGCTGCCCAGGTCGGGTTCGATGAAGACGTCGGCCGGCCGCAGCAGGGCCAGCGAGGCCTGCACGTTCTGCTCGGTGAGCAGGGCGATGGCCTGTTCGGCGATGCTCAGCAGGCCGCCGATCTGCGCCGGCGCCAGCGGCCGCGAACCCACGTTGACGGCAATCACCACTTCGGCGCCGCAGCGTTCGCGCACCTCGCCGATGGGCAGGTTGTCCACCAGGCCGCCGTCCACCAGCTTGCGGCCACGGTAGTCCAGCGGCGCCATCAGGCCCGGCACCGACATGCTGGCGCGCATGGCCTGGGTGACGCTGCCGTCGCGCAGCACCACGCGTTCGCCGGTGCCGATGTCGGTGGCGATCATCGACACCGGCAGCGGCAGTTTCTGCAACTCGCGTTCGCCCGAATCGGCACGCACCAGATGGTTGAAGAAGAGCTTGATCTTCTGCCCCGACACCACACCCGGCGGGGCCGTCGTTGCCAGCCCCTGGATGCCGGTTTCGCTGCCGGGCAGGAAACGCCGCGAGAGCTGCTTGTTGCGGTAGTTGAGGTCGGCATAGTCCGGGTTGTCCTGGAACATGTCGTTCCAGTCGGCACGGCCGAGTTCGCGGCGCATGTCCTCGGGCGAGAGCCCGGCCGCCCAAGCGCCGGCCACCAGCGCGCCCATGCTGGTGCCGGCCACGCAGTCCACCGGCACACGCAGGCGTTCCAGCACCTCCAGCACGCCGATGTGCGCAGCGCCGCGCGCGCCGCCGCCGCCGAGCACGAGGCCGATGCGCGGGCGGGGCTGGGCGGCTGCGGCACTGGCGGATCCGACCTGGGCGGCGGCCGGCGGGGAAGCCAGCAGGGCCAGGCAAGTGCCTGCGGCCGTCGCGGCGGCGCGGGTGGGCAAGAGTGAACCGATGCGGCGCGGTGTAGGCATGCGGGCCATTTTCCCCGCCGCCGGCGATCGGGAGTCGTCGCGCTATTTCAGGACGGCACCGCTCACTGCATGAAGCCGATGGGCGAGCGTCGCGGCCCGCTGTCGGGCAGGTCGGCCAGTTCGATGGCCCAGCGCCCGGCCAGTCGCGCATTGCCGAAGCCCGTCATCCAGGCGCGGCGCATTTCGCGCGGCGCCATCGTGGCCAAACGCTCGAGCACGGCCTCGGACGGTGCTTCGTCGAAGCGCTGGCCCCAGTCGTGCTCGCCGCGCAGGCTGCGGTACAGGCGCAGCGCAATGGTGCGTGCCGCGGCGGCGTCGGGCGCCTGCACCTCGAACACGTTCATGCGGTTGAGGATGGGTTCGGGAATGGCGCGCTCGTCGTTGGCGGTGGCCACCCAGATGAGCTGGCTGGCGTCGATGGCGACCTCGGCGAATTCGTCGGTGAAGGCACCGGCAGTGTCGTGCTCGAGCAGGCTGTACAGCGCACCCAGCGGGTCGTAGGCGTGCTCGGCGCGCGCCTTGTCGATCTCGTCGACCACCATCACCGGGTTGGCGTAGGCGCCGTCGACGAGCGTTTCGAAGACCTTGCCCGGCCGCGCGCCCTTCCACTGGCTGCTGGCGCCCGAAAGCACCCAGCCGGCGGTGAGGCTGCTCATGCTGATGAAGCCCATGCCGGTGCCCAGCAGGTGCGAGATCTCGCGCGCGAAATGCGTCTTGCCGATGCCCGGGGGCCCCAGCAGCAGCATGGGCGTGATCTCCAGAGCGTCGCGGCTGTCGTGGCACAGCGCGAGCTGGCGGCGCACGTCGTCGAGCACCTCGGTGAAGTTGGGCATGTCCTCGTAGAGGTGGTCCATGGCCGGCAGGCCGCCGGGCTTGACCTGGAAGCGCTCGGGCCCGCGTTCCAGCATGCGCTCGTAGGTGGCACGCAGCGTTTCGTGATCGCGCTGCGGCAGCTTGTCCAGGCGTTTCTCGACATCCCCCACGCGGTAGACCGGCCGCATCTGCGCGATCGGCAGGTTGCGCCGCGTGAGGGCGACCAGGTTGCTGTCACTGCTCATCCATTGCTCCTTCGCCGTGGGCGGTGGTGCCTAGACCATTGGACCGAAGACTGCCACATCCGAGCCGCGGAACAAAGTCCGGGAGACACCGCATATGAGGGTCTGCTGCGCGGGAAGTGCCAGCAATTCACGCGCCAGGGCCGCAGCGGGCCTGGCGCCGCCGTTCATCGGCGCTGGGCGCCGTCCGTCCGGTGGACGGGCCCGGTCGTCGCAAGCGCGTCGCGGCGCGCCGCGCTGCTGCCTACATTGCACCCATCGAAAGACCCCGCCGCCCACCCAGGAGACCGCCATGAAGACCCCGTTGACCGTCCGCCTCGCCTCCTTCGCCTTCGCCACGATGGTCACCCTGGCCACACTGGTCGGCATCGACACGCTGGCCGAAGTCGAGGCCGCCGCGCCCCAGATGGCGCAGACCGCCACGGCCCAAGCCTGAACCCAGCCCTGCGCTTGCTCCCTGAATCACCGTCTGCACCGCTTCGGTGAAGCGACGCACCAGATTTGCCCGCCGGCCGGTACGGTGAAACGGGCCGCCCGAACTGCCCTTCTTCAGTAGCTGCGACCCTTGCGGTACTGGGCATGCTGCCGCCGCACCAGCGTGGCCGAACGGCCGATGGCGGCAAACGACGCCCCGGCATGCGCGTGCGAGATGGCCAGGCCCAGCGCGTCGGCCGCGTCCCGGCCCGGCAAGGCCGGCAAGGCGAGCAGCCGTCGTACCATCTCCTGCACCTGCGTCTTGTTCGCCAGGCCGTGGCCAACCACGGCCTTTTTCATTTGCAGTGCGGTGTATTCGGCCACCACCAGGTCGGCGGCCACCAGCGCTGCCATCGCCGCGCCGCGCGCCTGGCCCAGCAGCAGCGTGCTCTGCGGGTTGACATTGACGAAGACGATCTCCACCGTGGCGCAATCGGGCGCATAGCGCTGCACCACTTCGCGCACGCCCTCGAAGATGATCTTCAGCCGCAGCGGCAGGTCGCCGCGCGGCGCCTCGGTGGTGCTGATGGTGCCGCTGGCCACGTAAGCCAGCCTCGCGCCAACGCTTTCGATGACACCAAAGCCGGTGCGCTGCAGGCCGGGGTCGATGCCGAGAATGCGCATCAACCCTTGAGCTGGAAATACCAGCGCACCGAGTGGAAGAACACCGGCGCGGCGAAGCACAACGGCGCCACGCGGTCGAGCAGGCCCACGGCGCCGGTGATCGACGCGCGGTTGCCCCAGAAGCGCACGCCGGCGTCCTTCTTCAGCGCCTTCATCACGAATTCACCCAGCGTGCCCGCGCCGGCGGCGATGAAGGCCATGGCCAGCGCCTGCACGGCATTGAACGGTGTGATCCAGAACAGCAGCGCGCCCAGCAACGCGCCGGCCAGCGCACCGGTCAGCCAGGCGCGGTAGGAAAACGAACGGTCGATATGCCGTGCCACCGGACGCCGGCGCAGCCAGCGGCTCATGCCTTCCTGCGCCACTTGCGCCGCCGTGGCCACCATCACCAGGAAGAAGACCAGGAAGGCGCCACGTCCTTCGTAGCCCGGAAAGTTGAGCAGCAGCAGCGCCGGCGCGTGCGAAAGTCCGAAGACGCAGACCATGATGCCCCACTGGATCTTGGCGTTGCGCTCCAGGAAACGCTCGGGGTCGCCGGCCAGTGCACTGAGCACCGGTATGGCCAGGAAGACGTAGACCGGAATGAAGACCGTGAAGAGGTCGAAGCTGCGGCTGCCGGCCAGCACGAACTGCAGCGGCAGCACCACGAAGAAGGCCAGGATCAGGCTGCGGTGGTCGCTGCGCCGGGTGTGTGCCAGCGTGATGAATTCGCGCAGCGCCAGGAACGAGAACGTGCCGAAGGCCAGCGTGGCACCCACCGGCCCCGAGACCCAGGCCACCCAGAACACCAGCGCGCCGATCCACAGCGCGCGCAGGTCGTGCAGCAGCCGGGAGTGGTGCGGGTCGCCGCTGTGCGTGCCACGGCGCAACGCCAGCAGCGTGACCGCGGCGGTGGCCAGCATCAAGACACCGAACAGGCTCACAAACAGCAGTCCCACCTGCTGGTCGACGGTGAAGGTGCGCGGGTCCATCATCCCGCATTCATGTCGCAGCGGGCCGCAGCGCCAGCACGGCGGCGCGTGCGCGTTCGAGGAAAGCGCGCTTGTCCTCGCCGGGCTCCAAAGCCAGCGGCGCGCCGAACGTCACCGTGCACAGGATGGGCACCGGCACCACCTCGCCCTTGGGCATGACGCGCTGCACGTTGTCGATCCACGCCGGGATCAGCCGCGCGCCCGGGAATTGCTCGGCCAGGTGGTACAGGCCGCTCTTGAAGGGCTGCGGCTCACTCTTGTTGCTGCGCGTGCCCTCGGGAAAGATGACCAGCGAGTCGCCATTCTTCAGCGCGTCGGCCAGCGGCTCCAGCGGGTCCTGGTCGTCGCTGCCCGAGCCGGAGGCTCCCTGCGGTCGCGTGCGGCTCACGTAGACGGCGTGAAAGACCTCGGTGGTGAGCCACTGCTTGAAGCGGGAAGACGTCCAGTAGTCGCGCGCCGCGATCGGCCGCGTGCTGCTGCGCAGGTCGTGCGGCAGCGCGGCCCAGATCAGCACCCAGTCCAGATGGCTCTGGTGGTTGGCGAAATAGATGCGCTGCTCGGCCATCGGCGGGCAGCCCTTCCAATGGCCTTGCGCTCCCGTGATGAGGCGGGCGATGAGCGCAAGCAGCGTGCCGGCGGCGTCGGCGAGAGTCATGCCGGCATGCTAGCCGAGGGGCCGTCGATCCGAAGGCCGCAACCCAGCGGCTGCATCGAAGGCCCCTCGCTCAGTGCCGGAAATGCCGCGTGCCGGTGAAGACCATGGCGATGCCACGTTCGTCGGCGGCCTTGATGACCTCGTCGTCGCGCATCGAACCGCCGGGCTGCACGACGCAGGCCGCGCCGGCGTCGACCACCACGTCCAGACCGTCGCGGAAGGGGAAGAAGGCGTCGCTGGCCACCGCCGATCCGGCCAGCGACAGGCCGGCGTTGGTGGCCTTGATGCCAGCGATGCGCGCGCTGTCGACGCGGCTCATCTGCCCCGCGCCCACGCCCAGCGTCATGCCGCCGGCACAGAAGACGATGGCATTGCTCTTCACGAACTTGGCCACCTTCCAGGCAAACAGCAGGTCGTCCATCTGCGCCGGGGTCGGCGCCAGCTTCGTGACCACGCGCATTTCGCCCGGGGTCACGTTCTTGGCATCGGGGCTCTGCATCAGCACGCCGCCGCCGACGCGCTTGAAGTCGAAGGCATTCGCACCGGGAGCCAGCGGCACTTCCAGCAGGCGCACGTTCTGCTTGGGCGCGAACACCGCACGCGCCTCGGCCGTGATGGCGGGCGCGATGACGACCTCGACGAACTGTTTCGCCACCAGTTCGGCCGCCGCACCGTCCAGCGGCCGGTTGAAGGCGATGATGCCTCCGAAAGCCGAGGTGGGATCGGTCTGCAGCGCCTTCGCATAGGCCTGCGCCGGGTCGGCGCCCACGGCCACGCCGCAGGGGTTGGCGTGCTTGACGATGACGCAGGCGGCCGCGGTTGCACCCGAAGCGGGCGCGTCGAAGGTCTTCACGCATTCCCAGGCCGCGTCGGCGTCGGCGATGTTGTTGTACGAAAGCGCCTTGCCCTGCAGCTGCGTCCAGCCGGCCAGCAGGCCCGGAGCGGGCGATGCATCGCGGTAGAAGGCCGCGCTCTGGTGCGGGTTCTCGCCGTAGCGCATGTCTTGCGTCTTGGTGAACTGCAGCGTCACCACGGCCGGATAAGGTTCGCGCAGCGGCACGCCGGCCAGCTTGTCCTCGGCGCCGGCAGGCAGCGCGCCGAGGTAGTTGCTGATCATGCCGTCGTAGGCGGCGGTGTGGGCGAAGACCTTGCGCGCCAGCATGAAGCGGGTGTTGCGCTGCACGCCGCCGGCGCGCAGTTCTTCCAGCACGCGCGGGTAGTCGGCGGGGTCGATGACCACCGCCACGTCGGCCCAGTTCTTGGCCGCCGCGCGCAGCATGGCCGGGCCGCCGATGTCGATATTCTCGATCGCGTCTTCCAGCGTGCAGTCGGGCCGCGCGGTGGCCTGGGCAAACGGGTAGAGGTTGACGACGAGCAGGTCGATGGGTTGGATGCCGTGCTCGGCCAGCGCCGCCATGTGCTCGGGCCGGTCGCGCCGCGCCAGCAGGCCGCCGTGGATGCGCGGGTGCAGTGTCTTCACGCGGCCGTCGAGCATCTCGGGCGAACCGGTCACCTCGGCGACCTCGGTGACGGCCAGGCCGGCGTCGGCCAGCAGCCGCGCCGTGCCGCCGGTGGACAGCAGCCGCACGCCCTGGGCGGCCAAGGCCTGGGCGAATTCGACGATGCCGGACTTGTCGGACACGGAGATGAGTGCGGTGGCTTGCTGCATGGTGGGAACAGTCCTGGGCCGGCGCGGGCCGGCCACGTTCACTTGATCAGTTTGTGGTCGAGCAGCTTGCGCCGCAGCGTATTGCGGTTGATGCCCAGCCAGTCGGCGGCCTTGCTCTGATTGCCTTCGGCATGGCGCATCACCACGTCGAGCAGCGGCTTCTCGGCCGCACCCAGGAACAAGGCGTGCAGCCCGCCCGGCTCGGCGCCGCGCAGGTCCTTGAAATATTGCTCCACGCTGGCGCGCAGCACTTCGTCGATCGCCTTTTTGCTCATGCGGCCAGCCGGGAGCGTTCGTCGTTGGACGCCGGCAGCCGCACGTGGCGGTCGGCGAGGCGGTCGAAGAAGTCGGTCACCGCCTGCACCTGGGCGCGGCAGTCGTCGATGGCGTTCATGGCGGCACGGAAGGCTTCGCCGCCGGGCAGCGTGCGCACGGCCCAGCCGATGTGCTTGCGCGCGCTGCGCACGCCCGTGAATTCGCCGTACAGCGCGTAATGCGCGTGCAGGTGCGTGGTGAGCCAGCGCTGCACGTCGCGCACCGGCGGCGCCGGCGGCAGTTCGCCGTGCGCCAGGTAGTGGGCGATGTCGCGGAAGATCCACGGCCGGCCCATCGCGGCGCGGCCGATCATGAGCGCATCGGCGCCGGTGCGGGCCAGCACCGCGGCGGCCTTGGCTGGGGTGTCGATGTCGCCATTGGCCACCACGGGCACCTTCAGCGCGGCCTTCACTGCCGCCACGGTGTCGTATTCGGCCGCGCCGCCATAGCCTTGCTCGCGCGTGCGTCCATGCACCGTGACCATGGCCACGCCAGCGCCTTCGGCCGCGCGCGCCAGACGCAGCGCATTGCGTTCGGTGGCGCACCACCCGCTGCGCATCTTCAGCGTCACCGGCACGCCGCGCGGCGCGCAGGCCGCGACCACGGCTTCGACGATGGCGATGGCCAGCGCCTCGTCTTGCATCAGCGCCGAGCCGGCCCACTTGCTGCACACCTTCTTGGCCGGGCAGCCCATGTTGATGTCGATGAGGGCCGCGCCGCGATCGATGTTGTAGCGCGCTGCGTCGGCCAGCTCCAGCGGGTCGACGCCGGCGATCTGCACGGCAACGGGACCCGGTTCGCCGCTGTGGTCGGCGCGGCGCGAGGTCTTCAGCGTGTGCCAGAGCTCGCGCTTGCTGGTCACCATCTCGCTCACCGCATGCCCCGCGCCCAGGCTGCGACACAACATGCGGAACGGCCGGTCGGTGACACCGGCCATGGGGGCGACGAACAGGTTGTTTTGCAGCTCGAGCGGGCCGATGCGCATGGCGGGGCGTTAGGCGGTGAACAGCGCGGCTGCTGAAAAATGAGGCGCCAGTATAGCCGCCGGCCCCGCACCGGGCGGGGGCGGCAGGCGTGTCGATAATGGTCTCCACCCATGGAAGCCTGGCTGCACTCCCTGCTCACCGCGCTGGCGCTGCCGCAATACGGGCTGTCGACGGTCTTCTTCGTTTCCATGCTCTCGGCCACGCTGCTGCCCATGGGCAGCGAGCCTGCGGTATTCGGCCTCATCAAGCTCAACCCCGACATGTTCTGGCCGGCCATCGGCGTGGCCACCGTGGGCAACACCCTGGGCGGCGCCATCTCGTGGTGGATGGGCTATGGCGCCGAGGTGCTGTACGAACGCGTCAAGCACAAGAAGCTGCACTCCAAGGCGCTGGACTGGCTGCAGGGCTTCGGCCCCAAGGCCTGCCTGCTGTCGTGGCTGCCCGGCGTGGGCGACCCGCTGTGCGCGGTGGCCGGCTGGCTGCAGCTGCCGTTCTGGCCCTGCTTGTTCTACATGGCGATCGGCAAGTTCGCGCGCTACGTCACCATGACGCTGGCGCTGCTTTGGCTGTTTCCGGGGCAGTACACGCCCTGAGCACGCGGGCCGGACGGGCGCAGCAGAATCACGGACTTCGCGGCCAGGTGCCGCATCCGAAGAAGCCCATGACGACCACGACCGCCGCCTACGACGAACTCGCCGCCACCTGGCAACGCCTGCACCGCCTGGGCCACCTGCAGTCGCTGGCCGGCTGGGACCAGGCCGCCAACATGCCGCCCAAGGGCAACGAGGCACGCGCCGCGGCGATGTCGGAAATGGCCGCGCTGCTGCACCGCATGGTCACCGAGCCTAAGCTGGCCGACGGGTTGGCCCGCGCCGAACAGGAGCCGCTGTCGGACCTGCAGCGCGCCAACCTGCGCGAGATGCGGCGCCAATGGCGCGCTGCCAACGCGCTGCCCGAATCGCTGGTGCAGCGTCAGAAGATGGCCACGTCTCGCTGCGAACACGCCTGGCGCACACAACGCCCGGCCAACGACTGGAAAGGTTTCGTCGCCAATTTCCGCGCAGTGCTCGAATTGGCCCGTGAAGAAGCCGCGCTGCTGTCGGCGCAGACGGGGCTGTCGAAATACGACGCGCTGATGGACCGCTACGAGCCCGGCATGACCGGCGCCCAGCTCGACCGCGTCTTCGGCGAGGTGCGGCAATGGCTGCCGGGGCTGATCCAGCATGTGATCGACAAGCAGGCCCGCGAACCCGCGCGCGACCCGGTGGGCCCGTTCCCGCTGGCCGCGCAGCGCGCGCTGTGCGAGCAGGTCATCGGCCTGCTGGGTTTTGACTTCCAGGCCGGCCGCCTGGACGTGAGCACGCACCCCTTCTGCGGCGGCGTGCCCGAGGACGTGCGGCTGACGACGCGTTTTCGCGAAGACGACTTCCTGGGCAGCCTGATGGGCACCGTGCACGAAACCGGCCATGGGCGCTATGAACAGAACCTGCCGCGCGACTGGCTCGGCCAGCCGGTGGCCGAGGCGCGTTCGATGGCGTTGCACGAAAGCCAGAGCCTGAGCTTCGAGATGCAGCTGGGCAGCCACCCCGGTTTCGTCAACCGCCTGGCGCCGCTGGTGCGTGCTGCCTTCGGCGACCAGCCGGCTTTCGAGGCGCAGAACCTGCACCGGCTGATGACGCGCGTGAAGCGCGGCTACATCCGTGTGGACGCCGACGAGGTGACCTACCCCGCGCACATCATCCTGCGCTACGAGATCGAGCGTCCGCTGATCGAAGGCGAGATCGAGCCCGAGGACGTGCCCGCGCTGTGGGACGCCAAGATGATGGAACTGCTGGGCGTGGACACGCGCGGCAACTACACCGACGGGCCGCTGCAGGACGTGCACTGGCCCGAATCGCTGTTCGGCTATTTCCCCTGCTATTCACTCGGCGCCATGTACGCGGCGCAGTGGTTCGCGGCCATGCGCCGCGCCATGCCCAAC
This sequence comes from Burkholderiales bacterium, assembly GCA_011391855.1. Taxonomy (GTDB): domain Bacteria; phylum Pseudomonadota; class Gammaproteobacteria; order Burkholderiales; family Burkholderiaceae_C; genus Rubrivivax. Next base: position 3,342 of record JAABPT010000022.1, on the reverse strand, counting down.
CTGGACGAACGCATCGGCCACGGCGAGCTCACGGCCGTATTCGACTGGCTGCGCGACAACATCTGGAGCCAGGGCAGCCGCTGGACCACCAGCGAACTGGCCCTGCGCGCCAGCGGCGAGGTGTTGAATCCGGCGCACTTCAAGGCGCACCTGGAGGCGCGTTACCTGGGCTGAGCTGGGACGAAAGCGCGTCCTGCGCAGCCTGCAGGGCTGAGCTTCCGTGCTATGCCGGCAGCGCCTGCTCCAGGTCGTCCAGCACCTCGTCCAACCGGCGCAGCGTGCGCGCCAGGCGGCTGCGCAAGGCGCGGCGGTGGCCGAGCAGCGTGCGCTCGGTATCGTCGAGCACGGCGTTGTCCAGCGCCAGCCCGTGGCCGCGCAGCCGCGCCTGCAGCACGCCGCGGCGCGAACGCAGGTCGGCGCGTGTGCGCTGGTAGGCATGTTCGGCCAGCCGGCGGCGCTGCGAATAGCCGAAGGTGTTGGCCAGGAACATGGCCGGGTCGCGGTGGTCGGGCTCGAACAGCAGCACGCTGGTGCCCGGATGGCTGGTGTCGTAACCCTTCATGCCGAGTTCCAGCCGCGAATGGATGAGCGTGCGGAAGGTCTGGCTCAGCACCACCGGCAGGCCGCCGTCGATGAGGCGCGGGATGACCTCGTCGCCACCGGCCAGCACGCGGCGGCGCGCCGGGTGCGAGGCGTCGAAAGGCACCAGCGGGTTCAGGCACAGCACCAGGTCCAGCCCCATGTCGAGCAGCACGGTGGCGTGCAGCGTCTTCTTCAGCGCGCCGTCCACGTACCAGCGGCCGTCGATGGCCACCGGCGGAAACAGCCCCGGCAGCGCGGCGCTGGCGGCCACGGCCTGCGAGATGGGCACATGGTCCCAGCCCGGCAGGCCGAAGGGCGCTGAGCTGCCGCGGTCCAGGTCGGTGGCCACCAGCACCAGGCGGTGGCCCAGACGGCGAAAGTCGTTGCTGCGGCCCGGCACGGTGAGCAGCCGCCGCACCTGGGCTTCCAGCGCGGCGTGACTGAACACGCCGGTGGGCAGCGCGCGGCCCAGCCGTTCCAGTGCCGACAGCAGGCTGTCGCCCTTGAAGGCGTAGCGGTAGGCGGCCTGCACCGTGAGCCCGGGCAGAGCGGCGACGCGGCGCGCCAGTTCACCCAAGGCCGGGCGCATGAAGACGGAAGGCTGCACCAGGTCTTCACTGCGCGCGTTGTTCTCGATGAAGGCCGCGCACAACTGCCGCGGCGTCATGCCGTTGGCCAGCGCCGCGGCCACGAAGCTGCCGGCCGAGACCCCCACGTAGCCCGAGAGGTCGCTGAAGTCGACCGCGGGCAACGCCTCTTGCAGCGCGCACAGGGCGCCGATCTCGTAGATGGCGCCCAGCGGTCCACCACCGGCCAGGGCCAGGCCGATGCGGGCCGTGCCGGCGCGGCGGGAAGGCGGCTTGGAAGCGGATGGGGTCGGCATGGATCTCGGGACTCAGACGCAACGAAGGACGCCCGCGGCGCCCTTCGTTCAGATTCGGCGCCGCATCAGGGCGGCAGGGCCGGTCAGGCGGGCGACGCGATCAGTTCGCCGCGGCCGTCTTGCGCGCTCGGCGCACGGGCGCCTTCACCGCCGGCTTGGCTGCAGACTTGGCCGCAGTCTTGACAGTCGCACGCGGCGCCTTGGCCGGCGCCGTCTTCGACAGCTTGGCCACCGCGGCAGCCAGCGCGTCCACACGCTTGACCAGCGCGTCCACGTCCTTGGCGGTGGGCACGCCCAGCTTGCCCAGCGCTTTTTCGGTGCGGGCTTCGAAGATGGCTTCCAGCTTGTCCCAGTTCTGGCCAGCCTTGGCGGTGACGGTGTCGGCCATGGCGGTCATCTTGCCGGTGACTTCGCTGATCTTGTCCTCGGCCAGGCCCTGCGTCTTCTTCTGCAGGCTCAGACCTTCCTTGACCAGGGTCTCGAAGACCTTGCCGCCCTCTTCCTGGGCCTTGGAGAAAGCACCCATGCCGGCCAGCCAGATCTGTTGCGCCGACTCCTTCACCGAAGCGGCGAGGTGGCTGCTCTGCTGCTTGCCAGCGGTGGCGCCGCCAGTGCTGCTTTTCATCTTCTTGACCATGGTGGATCCTCTGCGTTGTCGGTTTGAATGGGTGGGACAAGCCTCACGTGCTTGCACCATAGTCCGGAATATAGGGTTCACCCGTGGGCAACGCAGCCCATTTCTCTAGTGAGACGGCTCTATGCTTCGCGCCCAGATGCGGACCAAGACACAGGAGACAGGCATGGAATATTTCGTCACCGGCGCCACGGGATTCATCGGCAAGCGCCTCGTCAAGACGCTGTTGGCGCGCCGCGGCAGCAAGGTGCACTTCCTGGTGCGGCCGGGCAGCGAAGGCAAGGTCGGCGACCTGCTGCAGTACTGGGGCGTGAGCAAGGCGCGCGCCCTGCCCGTCAGCGGCGACCTGACGGCGAAGAAGCTGGGCGTGGCGCCGGAAGCCGTGAAGGCGCTGAAGGGCAAGATCGACGCCGTGTACCACCTGGCTGCCGTGTACGACCTGTCGGCCGACGCCGAGAGTCAGATCCAGGTCAACGTGGACGGCACGCGCAACGTGGTCGAGTTTGCCAAGGCCATCGACGCCGGGCACTTCCACCACGTGAGCAGCATCGCTGCCGCCGGACTTTACGAAGGCGTCTTCCGCGAAGACATGTTCGAGGAAGCCGAAGGGCTGGACCACCCGTATTTCATGACCAAGCACGAGAGCGAGAAGATCGTGCGCAAGGAATGCAAGGGGCCGTGGACGGTGTACCGCCCGGCGGCCGTGGTGGGCGACAGCCAGACCGGCGAGATGGACAAGATCGACGGCCCGTATTACTTCTTCAAGCTCATCCAGCGCATGCGGCAGATCCTGCCGCCGTGGTTCCCGTCGGTGGGCCTGGAGGGCGGGCGCATCAATATCGTGCCGGTGGACTTCGTGGTGGCGGCACTGGACCACATCAGCCACGCCAAGAGCGGCATCGCCGGCAAGTGCTACCACCTGGTGGACCCGCAGGGCTACCGCGTCGGCGACGTGCTCGACATCTTCAGCAAGGCCGCGCACGCGCCGAAGATGAACCTCTTCGTCAACGCGGCGCTGCTGGGCTTCATTCCCAAGAGCGTGAAGAAGGGAATGATGGCGCTGGCACCGGTGCGCCGCATTCGCGCCGCCGTGGTGAAGGACCTGGGCCTGCCCGACGACGTGCTGCAGATGGTGAACTACCCCACGCGCTTCGACCGCCGGGAAACCGACGCCGCGCTCAAGGGCAGCGGCATCGAATGCCCCAACCTGCGCGACTACGCCTGGCGGCTGTGGGACTACTGG
>JAABPT010000010.1 GCA_011391855.1 Burkholderiales bacterium | reverse complement strand
CGAAGGCATCAACGCTGAACAGCAGCGCCAGGCGGACCACGACCGGACGCGACGCGTCGAGCGGCGCACTCTCCGCCTGGCCGGTATGGCCCGGGTCGGCGGGCAGCCCGCGGTACAAGGCCCACACGCCGACACCGACCACGCCGTAAAGCACGAACATGGCCCGCATGGTGGCCAGCGGGTCCACCTGCTGCGCGGCAGCCAGCCAGGCCGGCAGCCCGGCCAGCAGGGCACCGAAGGCCGCCGCCAGCGAGCCGACGATGGTGTAGCGTGCAAAGGCCCGCGTGCGCGCGTCGCCCTCGAACAGCGTGGCCAGCCGTGCGTGCTCCAGCGGCAGGAAGACGCTGACATCCCCCGCACTCGGGTTCAGTGTGCCGACGAACGCAATCACCAGCAGCGGCCAGAACCCGGATGCCGAACCGAAGGCGGCCCCCGTGATCGCCATCAGCAGCGCGGCTGCGCTCAACAGGCGCCGCGCCGGCCAGCGGTGCCCGAAGGCACCCAGTGCCAGCGTCGCCATGGCCGACCCCAGCAAGGTGCCGCTGCTGATCAAGCCCACGGCCCAGGCCTGGTGGCCCAGCGCCAGCAGATAGGCCGGCAATAGCACCGCGACATATCCATCGGCCAGCGCACGCAGCGCGCGCGCCAGCAGAAGGCGCCGCAACTCGCGCCGGGCAACATCCATTTCAGCGCTTGAGCGGTTTCAACACCTGCGCAAGCGGCTGGCCGGCACAGTGCGCGTACAGCGCGTCGTAGAGCACCAGGCCTTGCGCCAGCATGGCGTGGTCGTCGGCGTAGGTCAGCGACAAGCCCCGCGACACGGCCAGCAGGCCCGCAGCCTCGGGCGCCGACTCGGGGTGGCCGCAATCCGCGGCGCGCACGATCAGCGCCAGCCTGGCCAGTGCAGCGTCGCGCAATTCGTACTTGGCGATGAAGGCGTCGAAGCTGCACCGCTCGCCGTGGTGACCCAGCTCGACGTCGGGCACGTCATAGGGCGTCGCGCCGGTCTCCCGGGCGATGCGCATCACGTCGGCTCCGGGCACGTACAGGAACTCGGGCTGCGCATCGACGAACCGGGTCACCAGCCAAGGGCAGGCGATGCGGTCGATCTTGGGGCGTTCACGGGTGATCCACTTCATGTCGATGTTCTCCTTTGGTTTGCGTTGGCCGGCCTGCGGCTTGCCAGCCGTCAATCTCGCTGGCGGCGTGCTCGGCCCGCCGCACTTGCTCTGGTGGTGGCGGGTGATCAGCCCCGGCGACAGGCGGTGCAAAGTCGCGGGAGCGAATGGCAGGTCCTGGATGCGGGCGTCCATGGCAACTCCTTCAGCGCAACAGGGGAAGCAGCCAGCTGAAGCCCAGCCCGGCCACCGCACAGGCTCCGAGCAAGGGCATCACGCCGACCTTGAAGCGGAGCAGGGCAGTGGCCGCTGCCACGGTGATGCCGGCGGACACCGCATCGAAGCGTCCGCCGAAGCCTTGCGGCCACAGAACGTGGTACGCAAAGAACATGGCCAGGTTGAGGATCACCCCGACCACCGCCGCCGTGATCGCCGACAGCGGCGCCGTAAAGCCCAGCTTGCCGTGCGTGGCCTCGACCACCGGGCCGCCAGCCAGGATGAAGACGAACGACGGCAGGAAGGTGAAGAAGGTGACCACCGTGGCCGCCAGCGCGCCGCCGAGGAACAGGGCGTCGGGCCCGAGGGCCTGTTTGAGCCAGCCGCCGACAAAACCGACGAAGGCCACCACCATGATCAGTGGCCCGGGTGTGGTCTCGCCCAGCGCGAGTCCGTCAATCATCTGCGGGCCGCTGAGCCACTGGTGGGTCTCGACCGCACCCTGGTACACGTAGGGCAGCACCGCATACGCGCCGCCAAAGGTGAGCAGCGCTGCCTTGGTGAAGAACCATCCCATCTGCGTCAAGGTGCCCTGCAGCCCGTTCGTCGCGACCAGCGCGGCAAAAGCCAGCAGCCACAGGCCAAGGCCAGCGGCCAGCACCTTGGCCAGGTGGCGGCGCGAGAAGCGCGCGTGCGGTGGCGTCGGCGTGTGGTCGTCGACCAGCGCGGGCCCGTAGCTGGCCTTGGCGCTGCCGTGCCCGCCGCCGAGTGCAAACACCTGCGGCCAGCGCCGCGCGCCGAAGTGGCCGATCAGCCCGGCCGCCAGCACGATGGCCGGAAACGGCGTGTCGAAGGCAAAGATGGCGATGAACGAGGCCGCGGCGATGCCCCACATCCAGCGGTTCTTCAACGCCCGCGTGCCAATGCGGTGCGCTGCGTGCAGCACCAGCGCCGTCACCGCCGGCTTGAGCCCGAAAAAGATGCCGGCGACCACCGGCACGTCGCCGAAGCGCAGGTAGATCCAGCTCAGCGCGATCAGGATGAACAGCGACGGCAGCACGAACAGCGCGCCCGCCACGATGCCGCCCCAGGTGCGGTGCATCAGCCAGCCGATGTAGGTGGCCAGTTGTTGCGCCTCCGGGCCGGGCAGCAGCATGCAGTAGTTCAGCGCATGCAGGAAACGCTTCTCGCTGATCCAGCGGCGGCGTTCGACGAGTTCGGTGTGCATGATCGCGATCTGCCCGGCTGGCCCGCCGAAGCTGATGAAGCCGAGCTTGAGCCAGAAGCGGAAGGCCTCGGCGAAGCTCACCGCGGCAGGTCCGGCGGTCGTCTCGGCCGACAGGTCGGTTGGCGGTGTGGTGGCCGTGCTCATGTCGCTGCTCCCGGTGCGGCGTACAGCGCATCGAACACTGACGCAGCCGCCAGGGTCAGTGGGTCATCGTCGGCATGGACTTCGCGCAGGCCGGACAGCACGGCCTCCAGCCCCGCCGCTTCCGGCACCGGAATGCCGCCGACGTCCAGGAAGTGCACTGCACGCGCGATGCGCTGCAGCCGCGGGTCGGCATCCAGGCCGAAGCTGGCCGCCAGCACCTCGAAGCTGACGCGCGAGCCGATGTGGGTGAAGCGCGCGCCGTCGTAGTCGAAGCCCAGTGCACCGCGAGGTGCGGGGGTCGCCCCCGCCGGGTCAGCCAGCCAGACGAAGCGCGCCTCGGGATCGATGAAGCGGCGGATCAGCCACGCGCAGGCCAGGCGGTCGACCCAGGGCCGCGCGCGCGTGGCCCAGCGCTTGCCCTGGAACTTGCGCGGATCCAGACGCGGGATGCCGTGCGGCGCCTGGGCCACCGGCTCACCGCGCGAAAAACGCGCGTCGAGTGCCTGGCGCAGCGCATCGAGCTCGGCCTGCGCCTGCTCGGCCGCAGCGCCAGGGTAGTAGTCGATGCGCCGAAGCGCCTGCAGCGCCTCGACGATGCCACGCCAGCGCCGCCTGGCCTCGGTCTCTTCCAGCGCAGGCAGCGCCGCGGCCAGCGACTGCGCTTCGGCGCGCCACTGGCCGTAGGCCTCGGCGCGGTCGAAGAGCGCCAGCACCTCTGCACGCTGGGCCTCGTCGCTTGTCGACAACTCGAGCACGCTGGCTTGCCCCCCGTGCGCACGAACCTCGGACACGAGTGGGTCGAACAGAGCCGCCTGCGCATCTGGCAGAACGTAGACACCGTCGCGCAAGGATCCGCAGCCCAAGGTTTTCAGGGCACGCCAGACTCGCAGTCGTACCGCGTTCGGCTGTGTCGGCAGGGTGAGGAAAAGAGCGCTCCACATCTGTGAAGCATACGCTACTGAATGAGTGGCATATATTTCAGAAAGGTCGTCGTTGAATGCGCCGCTCGCCTGCTGTCGTCGCCGGACGCCCACTTGTGCTCCCTGCCTTGCCGCTGATCTTGGCGGAAGCCACGCGCAGGTCAGGTGCTATGCCAGGCCGCCCTTCGAACTGGTTTTCAGCGGGCGGCCCCCTTCGCCCGGAGAAGTGGTTGGGCCGGGCCGGGTCTCAGGTTTGCCCACCCGGCCGCTTCGGCAGCAGCGCGCTGGCGATGGCCAGCATGATGAAACCGGCGGCGATGAAGTCCAGCAACCCGGGCACCTCGCCCACGATGAAGGCCGCCGACAGCGTGCCCACCAGCGGCACCGCCATGATGGCAAAGGTGCTGGCCTGCGGCGGCAGCGCGCGCGCCAGGCCGAACCAGATGACTTGCGCCACGCCGTAGTTCACCGCCGCGCCCCAGGCCAGCGCGGCCCACATCGGCGCGCTGAACTGCCAGGTGGGCGTGGCTTCCAAGGTCGCGGCGACGATCCAGAAAGCGACGCTCGACAACAACATCATCCACACCGTGATGGCCTCGGTGGGCAGCTTCAGCGTGCTGCGGCGCATCAGGATCGTGCCCAATGCCCACGAGACGGCCGCCAGCTGCATCCACAGCACGCCCAGCGGCCGGCCGGCCAGGGCGGTGACCTCGTGCGCCACCAGCAGCGCCACCGCCGCGCCGGCGCAGGTCATGCCGATCATGGCGCGGCGCGTGAGGCCCTGGCCGAAGAACAGCGCGGCCAGCAGCACGGTCCAGATCGGCATCGTGAAACCCAGCGTGGCGGCGCGGCCCGAGGCCAGTTCCTGCACGCCGAGGATCGAGAACAGGTGCCAGCCGAAGATATTGGGCAGCGCCAGCAGCACCACCGGCCAGATGGTTTCGCGCGGCAGCCGCATCGAAATGCCGCGCAGCCGGTACCAGGCCAGCAGCATGAGCGCGCCGCCGGTCATGGTGACGGCGCGGAAATACAGCGGGCTCAACTCGCGCAGCGAGAATTTCATCAACGGCCAGTTCAGCCCCCAGACCAGCGTCAGGGCCACCAGCGCGACGAGTTGCGCGCGCGTGGCGATCAAACGGCCACCGGTGCCTTGATGGCGGGGTGCGGGTCGTAGCCCTGCACGTCGAAGTCGTCGAACTCGTAGTCGAAGATGGAAGGCGGACGGCGCTTGATGACCAAGCTGGGGTAAGGCCGCGCCTCGCGCGACAGCTGCAGCGCCACCTGCTCGGCGTGGTTGTCGTAGATGTGGCAGTCGCCGCCGGTCCAGATGAAGTCGCCCACTTCCAGGTCGCACTGCTGCGCCAGCATGTGGGTGAGCAGCGCGTAGCTGGCGATATTGAAGGGCACGCCCAGGAAGATATCGGCGCTGCGCTGGTAGAGCTGGCAGCTCAGCCGTTTCTCGGCGACGTAGAACTGGAAGAATGCGTGGCAGGGCAACAGCGCCATCTTGGAGAGCTCGGCCACGTTCCAGGCGCTGACGACGATGCGGCGCGAGTCGGGATTGGTGCGCAGTTGCTGCACCACCTGCGCGATCTGATCGACGTGGCCGCCGTCGGGCGTGGGCCAGTTGCGCCACTGCACGCCGTAGACCGGCCCCAGGTCGCCGTCTTCGCGCGCCCATTCGTTCCAGATCGTCACGCCGCGTTCCTGCAGCCAGCGTACGTTGCTGTCGCCGCGCAGAAACCACAGCAGCTCCAGCGCAATGCTCTTGAAGTGCACCTTCTTGGTGGTGACGAGCGGGAAGCCCGCGCGCAGGTCGAAGCGCATCTGGTGGCCGAAGACGCTCTTCGTGCCGGTGCCGGTGCGATCGGCCTTGGCCACGCCGTGCGTGGCCACGTGGCGCATCATGTCTTCATAGGGCGTCGGAATCGAATTCATGCAGCCGGATTATCCGGCCGCGTCCCGGCCCTCGGCGCGGGCAGGTTGCCCCGCCCGCCTGGGGCGGTTCAGGCCGCCGGTTCGCTCAGGTAGATCTCGACGCGGCGGTTCATGGCCCGGCCGGCCTCGCTGGCGTTGTCGGCCACCGGCTCGTGCGAACCACGGCCCAGCGCCTCGGTGCGCGAGGTGCTGACACCGCGGTCGGCGAGGTAGTTGCGCACGCTCGTGGCGCGCTGCACCGACAGCGGGTCGTTGATGGCGTCGCCGCCGGTGCTGTCGGTGTGGCCGATGATGCGCACGCGCATCTTGGGGTCCAGGCCCTGCGCGAACTGGTCGAGCACCGGCCGCATGACGGGCTTGATGTCGGAGCGGCCAACGTCGAACGAGAAGTCGCTGGGCACGTTGACCTTGAGCTGGTTGTCCTGCGTGCGCGCGACCTCGATGCCGGTGCCGGCGGTGGCGGTCTCCATCGCCTTGCGCTTGTCCTCCATATTCTTGGACCACAGGTTGCCGGCAATGGCGCCCACCACGCCACCGATGGCGGCGCTGGTGCCTGCACTGCCACCGGTGGCACTGCCGATGACGGCGCCGGCGACGGCACCGACACCGGCGCCGGTGGCCGTACCCTTCTGGCGTTCGCTCATGCTCTCGCAGGCGCCCAGGGCCAGCACGCTGGTGAGGACGATGCCCAAGGTCCAGTGGCGGTTGCGGCGAAGGGCTTCGGGAATGACGGCGGTCGTTGGGGTGTGCAGGCTCATGGCAGGTCCGATCAGGGTGAAGAATCTGGTTTATGCACTGTGGCTCCGCTGGGCTGCCGCGAACATCGGACAGCCTCGGCATCCGTTGTCGGACATGTCCGACAGCGCCGACCGACTTTCACGCCGCCGCCGGCTCCAGGTCGAACTGCATCGCCGCCAATCGCGCGTAGAGACCGCCGCGCGCCACCAGTTCGTCGTGGGTGCCGATGTCGACGATGCGGCCCGCCTCCATGACGACGATGCGGTCGGCCTTCAGCACCGTGGCCAGACGGTGTGCGATGACCAGCGTCGTGCGGTGGGCAAAAGCTGCCTCCAGCGCGGCTTGCACCACACGTTCGCTTTCGGCGTCGAGCGCACTGGTGGCCTCGTCCAGCAGCAAGAGCGGCGGATTCTTGAGCATGGCGCGGGCGATGCTGATGCGCTGGCGCTGGCCGCCCGACAGCCGCACGCCGCGTTCGCCCAGGTAGGTGGCGTAGCCCTCGGGCAGTGCAGTGATGAACTCGTGCGCATAGGCGGCGCGCGCGGCGGCGATGACCTCCTCGTCGCTGGCCGTGGGGCGGCCGTAGCGGATATTTTCCAGCGCGCTGGTGGAAAACACCGTGCTGTCCTGCGGCACGATGCCCACGCGGTCGCGCAGCGCGGCCAGCGCGGCTTCGCGCACCGGCACGCCGTCGATGCGCACGGTGCCGGTCTGCGCGTCGTAGAAACGCAGCAGCAACTGGAACACCGTGCTCTTGCCCGCGCCGCTGGGGCCCACCAGCGCCACGGTTTCGCCGGGCCGGATGTGCAGCGTGAAGTCGGCCAGCGCGTGCTGTTTCGGCCGCGACGGGTAATGGAAGCCGACATGTTCGAAGCTCACCGCCGAGCCGCCGCGCGTGGGCGGCAGCGGCACCGGCGCGGCCGGGTCGACCACCGGCGAGCGCGCGGCCAGCAGTTCCATCAAACGCTCGGTGGCGCCGGCGGCGCGCAGCAGGTCGCCGTAGACCTCGCTCAGCACCGCCACCGCGCCCACGAAGATGATGACGAAAACCACCGTCTGCCCCAGGTGGCCGGCGCTGGTGGTGCCGGCCAGCACCGCCTGCGTGCCCTGGTACAGCCCCCAAAGCAGGGTGCCGAAGGTGGCGGTAATCATGAAGGCCACCAGTAACGCTCTCACGCGGCTGCGCTTGCGTGCGGTCTCGAAGGCTTCTTCGGTGCTGCGGTCGAAGCGCGCGGTCTCGCGTGCTTCCTGCACATAACTCTGCACCACCGGAATCTCGCCCAGCACCTCGGCGGCGATGGCGCTGGAATCGGCCACGCGGTCCTGGCTGGCGCGTGAGAGGCGGCGCACGCGGCGGCCGAAATAGATGCTGGGCAGCACCACCAGCACCAGCACGCCGAGCACCTGCGTCATGACCCAGGGGTTGGTGACGACGAGCGCGATCAGCGCGCCGATGCCCATCACCGTGTTGCGCAAGCCCATGCTGAGCGACGAACCGACCACCGTCTGCACCAGCGTGGTGTCGGTGGTCAGGCGCGACAGCACCTCGCCGGTCTTGGTGCTCTCGAAGAATTCCGGGCTCTGCCGCAGAACGTGGGCGTAGACCGCATTGCGCAGGTCGGCGGTGATGCGCTCGCCCAGCCAGCTGACCATATAGAAGCGCGCCGCCGAGAACGCCCCCAGCGCCGCGGCTACGCCGAACAAGGCCAGGAAATACCCGCGCAGCGCCATCAGCCGTTCGCCGGGGTCGGTTTCCACCAGGCCCTGGTCGATGAGGATCTTCAGCGCCACCGGGAAGGCCAGCGTGCTGACGGCCGCCATCACCAGGAAGACCAGCGCCAGCGCGACGCGGCCGCGGTAAGGGCGGATGAAGGGCAGCAGGCCGGAGAGTGAGCGCGGTGAAGCCGCCGCGGCGCGTGTGGGAACCTCGGACATGGCGCAGAGTCTATGCGGCGGCTTGCGCGGCAGCCGGCAGTGGGGTGGCCGGCCGCTGACGGCTGGCCGCGGCCCGCCCAAGACCCGGTCGGGTCAGCCGGGCGGTGTCGTGGCGCGTGTACGGCGCGTGCGTGGCGCGTGCATGGCGCGTGTGTCGGCACCCCCGCGGTTGCGGGTGACGAGCGCTCGGCCGCGTCAGATACCGCTACAGATGGGGCCGAATGTGGTCGAATAAGCAATCCTGATGTCGTCGTGATGACACCTGTTCGTTCCCCCCTTCCGCCGCCGGCCGCTGAGCCGGCGCCGCCGCAGTCGCCTGCCGAGAAGCGTCTTCCCTTGGGCGTGGCCGTGCTGCTGCTGGTTTTATGCGCGGCGCTGCTGGCGGCTGGCGGCGCCTGGGTGCTGCAGGCCGGGCTGGGCGCACCCGCGGCCTGGGCGGCGCTCTGGGGTGCCGTGCTGGGCGTGGCGGCGGCAGCGCTGCCGATGGCGGCGCTGGCGCTCAAGCTGGGCCGGCCGGCCCCGCCCGCAGCCGAGCCTGCCCCGGAGGTGGCCCTGGCGGGCGTGAGCGCCGTGACGTCGCGGACGCTGTTCCTGGAGTGGGCCGAACGCGAATGGGCGCGGGCGCGCCGCTATGGCACTGGGGCGGCCCTGCTGCTGGTCGACATCGACCGCTTCCTGCGCCTGTGCGACGGCCGCGGCGCTGCCGCCGCGGACGCCGTGCTGGCCGAACTGCTTCGCAACACCGCCGCCACGCTGCGCGGTGCCGACGTGCTGACCCGCTACGCCGACGGGCAGATGGCCGTCTTCCTGGCGCATGCCGACGCCACCGGCGCGCTGGACGTGGCCGAGCGCATCCGGCAGCGCGCCGAGCGCCTGGATGCCATCGTCGTCGGCCAGCCGCTGCGCATCACGGTCAGCGTGGGGGTGGCGCACCTGCGTCCGGCGCACCCGAACCTGAACTCCTTGATCGACGACGCCCAGGATGCACTGGCCGTGGCGCGGCAGGCCGGCGGCAACTGCGTGCGCGCCGCGCCCGTGGAAGCCCGGCTGAAACGGCTGCCGGGTCCGGGTCAGGACGACCGGCGCAAGCCGCGGCAGCAGCCGCGGCCCTGATGGTTCGGCGGCAGCAGCCGCGGCCCTGATGGTTCAGCGGCAGCAGCCGCGGCCTTGATGGTTCAGCGGCCGCCGCCGCGGCCTTGGCGGTTCGGCGGCAACAGTGGCCACGCCTCAGAGCCGCAGCGCCCCTGCGTAGCCCGTCATCTCCAGATACCCCAGGCCGACGCGCCGGCCGCCGCCATCGAGCAGTTCGCTCAGGCCCTCCCAGTACACCGTGCCGGTGCTGCCGCGGCTGTCCAGTTCCTGCTCGTCCATCAATGCCCGCACCTGCCAGCGCCCGGCCGGCGTGGATACCTGCCACTGCACCGGGTAGCTGGCGGCGGTCTGCGGGCTGCGCCAAAGGAGGCCGGGTTCGAAGCGCACTTCGTCGGCGGCGAAGACGCGTGCCGGCTGCCCCGGTG
>JAABPT010000009.1 GCA_011391855.1 Burkholderiales bacterium | reverse complement strand
AGCGATTTTCAGTTCGAATTCCGCGAACCCGCCAGCCTGCCCAACCCCATGCTCAGCTTCGACGGCCTGGTGTGCGGATATCCCGGACTCGCCCCCGGCTCGGGCCCCACGCCCATCGTCGGCGGCGTCAGCCGTTCGGTGCTGGCCGGCCAGCGCATCGGCATCCTGGGTGCCAACGGCCAAGGCAAGAGCACGCTGGTGAAGACCATCGCCGGCGCGCTGCCGCCGCTGGGAGGCGCCATGACCGCGGGCAAGGGCCTGGTCATCGGCTATTTCGCGCAGCAGGAACTCGACGTGTTGAGCCTGGACGACGGAGCGCTGATGCACATGGTGCGGCTGGCGCGCGACGTGGGCCCGCCCGCGCGTGAACAGGAACTGCGCGACTTCCTCGGCCGCTTCCGCTTCACCGGCGAGATGGCGCAACAAGCGGTGGGCTCGCTCTCGGGCGGCGAGAAGGCGCGCCTGGTGCTGGCCATGCTGGTGTGGCAGCGCCCCAACCTGCTGCTGATGGACGAGCCGACCAACCACCTGGACCTGACCACGCGCGAGGCGCTGTCGGTGGCGCTCAACGAATTCGAAGGCACGGTGATGCTGGTCAGCCACGACCGCGCCTTGCTGCGCGAGACCTGCGACGAATTCTGGCTCGTCACGCGCGGCGGCGTGCTGCCCTTCGACGGCGACCTGGACGATTATCAGAAGTGGCTGCTGGAGGTGTCCCGCGCCACGGCCCGCGGGCTGCCGCCGCCCGAACCGCCAAGGCCCGCTGTGGTGGCGGCCGCGGCCGCCGCTGCGCCCCGGCCGGCACCAGCGCCCATTCCAGCCGCCACGGCCAGCGTTGCGCAGAAGACGCAGCCCCAGCGACAGCACGAGCCGCGCCCGCAGCCCGCACCGGCGGCGTCGCGCGACGAGCGCAAGGGCGCCAAGCAGTCGCGCGCCCGCCTGGCCGAGACGACCCGCCCTTTGCGCGTGGAGCTGCAGCGCATCGACGACCGGCTGGCGCGGCTGGGCCAGGAAAAGGCCGAGGTCGAGGCCCTGTTGTCGCAACCGGGCGCGCAGGCCGACGACTTTGCCGAATATGGCCGCCGCCTGGCGCATGTGCAGGCCGAGACCGCGATGCTCGAAGAGCGCTGGCTGCACTTGCAGACCGAGCTGGAAACCCTGCAGGCCGGCACCTGAGGCGAAGGCGCCCAGAATCACGGCGCCTTTCCCACCCCACCCCACCCCGCGGCGCCGACCGGCGCTGCGCAACCCCCGAAGGAACCCCCACGGCCATCGACACAGCCGTCTACACCGCCCACGCCACCTCCACCGGCGGCCGCACCGGCAGCACCGCCTCATCGGACGGCAAATTCCAGTTGCAGCTGTCCACGCCCAAGGAACTGGGCGGCGACAACGGCCCCGGCTCCAACCCGGAGCAGCTCTTCGCCTCGGGCTATTCGGCCTGCTTCATTGGCGCCATGAAGGCCGTGGCCGCGCGCCAGAAGATCGTGCTGCCGGCCGAGGTGTCGATCACCGCCGATGTGTCCATCGGCGCCATGAGCGGCAAGCCCAGCGCCTTCGGCATCGCCGTGGCAATGGCGGTCTCGGTGCCCGGCATGGACCACGCTGCCGCCGAGGCGCTGGTGGCCGCCGCGCACGAGGTCTGTCCGTACTCCAATGCCACGCGCGGCAATATCGACGTGGCGCTGACGGTGGTCTGAGCAGAGGCGGCAGCGCGCTGGCGCCCCCGTGTCCGCGGGGGTGTCGCCAGGCACGGCGCCCCGGAACTGTCACGGCAGCGTCAGCCTGATCGACTTCAACCCCGTTACGCCCACCGGCAGCGTCGTCCATACCGCAGGCTTCACGGCCTGGGAAGGCCAGGAGGCGGCACTGCGCGCCAGCGGCGTGCGCATCCAGTCCGGCGTTATGGCTGCGTACGCTGGCCTTCATCGGCCTGGAGCGCACCACGCAAGGCGCCATCGCCGTCTTCGATGTCACCGTTCCGGAGAGCGCCACCTCGAACCGCACCGTGTTGTACGAGATCTCCCCGTTGCCGGAGCCCGCCAGCATGGCTCTCATGCTGGGCGGACTGGTGGCGCTGGCTGGCCTGGCGCGGCGCCGGGGCTGACCCGCGGTTGCGCGTCCAGCAGGTCGAGCATCAGTTCGACGCGGGCCTGCGGCGGCGTCAGCACGCCGGCCGATGGCAACGCGCCAGCGGGTGCGCCCACCACGCCGCCCAGCAGGCAGCGCGAGGCGCGCCGCACCGGCACCCCGGCGGCGATGGCGCGGCGGGCGGCCTGCTCCAGTTCGCGGTGCACGCTGCCGTTGCCGGTGCCGGCGATGACCACGCCTTGGGCGCCGGCAGCCACCACGGCGTCGAGCGTGCGGCCGCGCGCGCCGGCATGGCTGGTCACGATGTCGACCACGGGCCAGCCAGCGGCGTCGCCCAACAAGGCCGCAGCGGCGTGCAGCGGCGCGTCGGGCCAGTCGCGGAACCGGCGCAGGCGGCCGTCTTCCACCACCGCCACCGGTCCGGCGTCACCCGAGCCAAAAGCGTCGACGCGCCAGCCGTGCAGCTTGCGCAGGTCGGCGCCCGCATGCACGCGCCCGGCCAGCACCGCCAGCACGCCGCGGGTGCCCGGTTCGCGCGCCACCGTCACGGCGTCCAGCAGGTTCTGCGGACCGTCGGCCGACAGCGCCGTGGCCGGGCGCATGGCGGCGGTCAGCACCAGCGGCTTGGGCGCGGCCAGCGTGCGGTGCAGGAAATAGGCGGTTTCTTCCAGCGTGTCGGTGCCGTGCGTCACCACCACCGCGGCGACCTCGGCGCGTGCCAGGTGGAAGGCGGCACGCTCGCGCAGTGCCGCCCAGGTGGCGTGGTCCATGTCGGAGCTGTCCAGCCGCGCCAGCGTCTCGGCTTCGATGGCCTGCCCCTGCAGCGCCGGTATGGCAGCGATCAGGGTGTCGGCCCCCAAGGCGCCAGAGGTGTAGCCCACCAGATCGTCGGGCCGCGCCGCCGTGCCGGCGATGGTGCCGCCGGTGCCGAGGATCACCACCGCGCCCGCACTGCTTTGCATTTGCTCGCTTTCTGGATGAAAATACAGTCACTGGATAAACACCCAGGCCTGGAAACCGATGCAAGCCATGGAAGACAGCCCCAAGCTCACCGCGCGCCAGCAGCAGATCCTGGATCTGGTGCAAAGCGCCATCGAACGCACCGGCGCGCCGCCCACGCGCGCCGAAATCGCCGCCGAACTGGGCTTCAAGTCGGCCAATGCCGCCGAAGAGCACCTGCAAGCGCTGGCCCGCAAGGGCGTCATCGAACTGGTGGGCGGCACCTCGCGCGGCATCCGCTTGAAGTCTGACACATTGCGTGCGCTCAACGAGGCGCGCCTGGCGCCCTTCGGCAAGCAGTACCTGCTGCCGCTGCCGGCCATGGCCCAGCTCACGCTGCCGCTGGTGGGCCGGGTAGCGGCTGGCAGCCCGATCCTGGCGCAGGAGCACATCGACCAGACCTACCTCATGGAAGCGTCCATGTTCCCGCGCCGGCCCGACTACCTGCTCAAGGTGCGCGGCATGAGCATGCGCGACGCCGGCATCATGGACGGCGACCTGCTCGCCGTGCAGAAGGCCAAGGACGCCAAGAACGGGCAGATCGTGGTGGCCCGGCTGGGTGACGACGTCACCGTGAAGCGGCTGCGCCGCACCAAGGCCGGCATCGAGTTGATCCCCGAGAACCCCGACTTCCAGACCCTCGTGGTGCCGCCGGACGCCACCGACTTCGAGCTCGAAGGCATTGCCGTCGGGCTCATCCGCAACACCATGCTGATGTGACCGAGGCCGCCATGCTCGCCCCCCTGCCGCCCGAGCGCCGCGAACACGCCGCGCGGCCCTTGCCCGACGCTTCCAAGCGCCCACCGCGCGCCCTGCCTCCACGCAAGGCGCGCACCGCCGCCGAATGCCAGCAGCTCGAGCAGCTGCCCAATATCGGCCCATCGATCGCCGCCGACCTGCGCTCCATCGGCGTGCAGCACCCGGCCGAACTGGTGCCGCGCGACGCCTTCCAGCTCTACCAGCAGCTGTGCCAAGTCACTGGAAAACGCCAGGACCCCTGCGTGCTGGACACCTTCATCGCTGCCGTCGAATTCATGCGCGGCGCCGAGCCGCGGCCCTGGTGGGCCTACACGGCGGCGCGCAAGGCACGCTACGGCGCGGTGTAGCCGCAAGCACCCGGCGCGGCGCCACGCGGCCGGCGTTGCCTCAGGGGCCGGGCTTCACCACCAGCACTTGTTCCGGCGCACCACGGGGCCACACCGGCACGTACTGCACGTCGGCCCAGGGCTGCACGAAATGGCGGAACAGCGGCGAGAAGACGATGCCGCTCTGCCCAGTGGAATGCATGAAGCGCGACTGCGCCGGGTCGCCCAGGTCGTAGACGGCGCGCAGGCTGGCGCCATGCTCGTGCAGATACAGCTCGCCGGTGGTGGCGTCGGGGCGCAGGCCCACGCGGGCGGCATTCACGGTGTGGGTGTCGCCGCCCACCGGCACACGCTGCTCGAACCAGGGCGCCAGCGCCTTGACGCGGCTGAACGGCCGGTGTTCCGACCGCGCCTGGTGGGCCCCGCCCCACTGCCACTGGGCCACGTCGGCGCCAAAGCGCGCCTGCAGTTCGTCCAGCGCCCGCGCCAGCGCGGCGTCGCTTTGCATGGCGCAGTTTTCCGCCACTGGCGTGGCGCGGTCGTCGCACCAGCCGGCGTCGTCGCGGGCGAGCACGTTTTCCAGCGCATCCTGGAAAGTGCGCGTGGCCAGCGACTTCTCCCACAGCTCGGCGCCGGTGTCGTCCTGGAAGATGCCGCGCGCCAACTGGCGCTGCCAGGCCCAGAAGATGAGCGGGGCGGCGCGGTCGGCCGCCATGGTGCCGTCGAAGCCCTTCAGCTGCTCGCGTGCTGCCGCGGCCAGCGGATGCGTCGATTCGGTCTTCTGCAGCCACGGCAGCAGCACCTGCGCGGCCAGAGACTGTTCGTCGGCCTGCATCGCCGCCAGGTCGTCGATCGAATGCTGGCGCCGCGCGCGCAGCAGTTGCTCGATGCGCTGCTGCCGGTACGGCAGCGCCCATTCGCTGGTGATGTAGTGCGGGTAGTCCGACGCCGTGACGCGCTGGTTGGCGGTGGCGATCCAGCCGCGCGCGGGGTCGGCCTCGCGCGGCGTCTCGTCGACAGGCACCCAGCCGGCCCAGTCGTAGCGCGCCTCCCAGCCGGGCGCGGGCACCAGGCCGTGCAGGTCGTTGCCCGGCTGGCGCACCGGCACGCGACCCGGTGACACCACGCCGATGCGACCGGCGCGGTCGGCCACCACCATGTTCTGCATGGGGGCGCTCCAGCCGCGCGTGGCGTCGAAGAAGCCCTGCACCGAGGTGGCCTGCTGCATGGCCAGGCTGGCCGACAGCAGCGCTGCATCGGCGTCCAGCGCCGTCCAGCGCAGCGCCAGCGCGTAGGCCGGCTGCGCGCGCGGGCCCAGCACGTCGGCGGTGGTGCCGGCGTCTGAGATCACCGGCCCGTGCCGCGTGCGCCGGTGCGTGAACGGTACGTCGGGCTGACCCTTCACCTTGATCACCTCGGCCGCCGTCTCGAATGCCGCCCAGCCTTCGGGGGTGCGGTACATCGAGGGATCGCCGGGCTTGATCTGTTCGATATACAGGTCCTGCACGTCGGGCGCGGTATTGGTGAAGCCCCAGGCGATGTGCTCGTTCTGCCCCATCACCACGCCCGGCAGCCCGGGCAAGGTGGCGCCGGCCACCTTCAGGCCCGGTGCCTCCAGGCGCGCGAAGTACCACAGGGCCGGCGAGCTGAGCTTCAGGTGCGGGTCGTTGGCCAGCAGCGGCGCGCCGGTGGTGGTGTGCGACCCGGCCACGACCCAGTTGTTGGAGCCCACGCCTTCCACGCCAGAAGGCGGTGCAATCTCCGGCAACCGTTGCCAGGCCGTCTGCACTGCACCCGCGTCCAGCTTCAGGCCGCGGAACAGCGCCGCGTAGTCGGCGGTGCGCGGCAGCGTCTCGCCCGGGTAGGCGGGCAGCAATTCGTTGATGCGCCCTACCGGCATCTGCAGCGCCAGCCGCAGGCGCAGCAGTTCGGTATTCCAGTTCGCGCCCAGGTCCCAGGCCATCATGATGGCCCAGGCGAGGCTGTCCACGGGGTGCCAGGGTTCGGGCTCGATGCCCAGGATCACGAATTCCGGCGGCCGCGCTTGCAGGGCCTGGCGCAACACGGCATTCACGCCGTCGGCATAGGCCTGCAGGGCAGCCCGCGACTCGGCGTCGAGCACCTGCCATTGCACCGCGGCGGCGCGGCGCACGCCCAAAGCGCGCAGGAAGCGGTCGGTCTCCAGCGCGCTGGCGCCGAACACCTCGGCCAGCCGGCCGGCGCCAATGCGGCGGTGGGTTTCCATCTGCCACAGCCGGTCTTGCGCATGCGCCACGCCCAGACCGAAAGAAGCATCGTGTGCGTTGCCGGCGCGAACGGTGGGAATGCCATGCTCGTCGCGCTCGATGCGCAGTTCAGCGGCCACGCCCTTCAGCGTGACCTGCCCGTCGGTTTGCGGCAAGGCCCGCTGCGCGTACCAGGCGGCGGCCGCCACGATCGCGGTCACCAGCAGCAAGGCCACCCAGGCTGCCGTCTTGAGCCATCTTTTCACAACGTTCTCCTCGTGCAAGCGCCAGGGTCGCAAGCCTAACGCGCCGCGAAGCGCGGACTCGCCCTGTGCCGTTGCCGTGACACGGCCGTGAACAGGCCGCGCAACCGGCCTTTGTTCGGACCCTTGCCGAAACCGGACCGCGCCACGATAGGGCTCAGGTTCAACAGGGTGTGTCCGATATCACGATCATGATGAAATCGTTGCCGCTATTGCCCCGCTGGCCCCGCTGGTCCCGCCGCTCCACGCTGGACGCGCCAAGCAGCCTGCGCGTCGAGGTCTGTCCCCCTTCCCTGCGCCAGTCGCCCGCCAGCCCCTGGCAACGCGCCATGTTCTGGCTGCTGGCGCCGGCGCCACAGGACGCCTCGCCACCCTCCAACCGTTTGCACGCCGTGCGCGGCGACTTCATGGCGCTGCTGGACGACATCGAC
Source organism: Burkholderiales bacterium (assembly GCA_011391855.1). Classification (GTDB taxonomy): domain Bacteria; phylum Pseudomonadota; class Gammaproteobacteria; order Burkholderiales; family Burkholderiaceae_C; genus Rubrivivax. The sequence goes on along the minus strand of JAABPT010000009.1, from coordinate 2,670 downwards.
ACCGACGCGGCCGGCGCGCTGCGCCAGCGCATTGCCGACGCCCGCTCGCTGCGCGAGCTCTGGCACCTGCGCGCCGAGGCCTACCGCGTCATCGGCCTGGTCTACAGCCAGAGCGTGGCCGAAGACCGGTTGGCGCGCATGAATCGCCACTTTCCGACGCGGGCCCCACGCTCGCAGTTCGCGCCGCTGTGATGCTGTCGGCCGAACCCCGCCAGTACAGCCCCGGCTGCGGCATGCCCGGCGACCGCAGCGCGCGGCTGGCCGCGCGGCACGCGTTCGTGAACCTGAAGCTGGACTTCATGACGGCCCTGGCCGACGTTCCCGGCGCGGCCTGGCTGCAGACCCAGGTGCGCAGCGCCGAGGAACCGGTGGACCTGTGGCTGCTGCGCGCGCCCGTCTTCGCCGTGCTCGGCGGCGCCGACCCCGGCTACCGCCAGCGCCGGCAGCAACTGCGCCGCGGGCTCGACTCGATCTTCCCCGACCTGGACCACGCCAGTGGCTTCGTCACGCTCTGAATCCGCACCCCGCGCTCGCCGTCCAGCCGGTCAGGCCTTCACCCGCGCCTTGAAGGTGCGACGGAATTTCTCCACCTTGGGTGCCACCACGAAGGCGCAGTAACCCTGGCCGGGGTGGTTGGCGAAATAGTGTTGGTGATAGTCCTCGGCGCGCGAATAGTTGGCCAGAGGCTGCACTTCGGTGACGACGCGCCCGCCCAGGGCGGCATTGGCCTGCGCCACCACCTCGCGCACCACGGCCTCCTGCGCCGGTTCGTGCCAGTAGATGCCGCTGCGGTACTGCGTGCCGATATCGTTGCCCTGGCGGTTCAGCGTGGTCGGGTCGTGGATGTTGAAGAAGATCTCCAGCACCTCGTGCAGGGCAATGCGGTCGGCGTCGAAGCTCACGCGCACCACCTCGGCGTGGCCGGTGCTGCCGCTGCACACCTGTTCGTAGCTGGGGTTCACGACAGGGCCGTTGCAATAGCCGTTCTCGACCGCGGTGACGCCGTCGACGAGTTCGTACACCGCCTCCAGGCACCAGAAGCAGCCGCCGCCGAGGGTGATGACTTGAGGGTTCACGATGCTGCTCCTTGTGGCAGGGTGGCCTGAGGCTGCGCGACGCGCCCGCGCCCGTGCTCACTCTCGACTCCTTACACTCGCCAGGATTATCCGGAGACCGCCGCCATGTCGACCAAGTTCACCTGGGATGACCCTTTCTTCTTCGATGATCAGCTGAGCAGCGACGAACGCGCCGTGCGCGACGCCGCCGCCGCCTACTGCCAGGAGCGCCTGCAGACGCGGGTGCTGATGGCCGCGCGCCACGAGACCTTCGACCGCAGCATCATGACCGAGATGGGCGAGCTCGGCCTGCTGGGCAGCACCATCGAAGGCTATGGCTGCGCCGGCCTCAACCACGTCTGCTACGGCCTGGTGGCGCGCGAGGTCGAACGCGTGGACAGCGGCTACCGCAGCGCCATGAGCGTGCAAAGCTCGCTGGTGATGCACCCCATCCACGCCTACGGCAGCGACGCGCAGCGGCAGAAATACCTGCCCAAGCTGGCCACCGGCGAATGGGTCGGCTGCTTCGGCCTCACCGAACCCAACCACGGCAGCGACCCGGCCAGCATGCTGACGCGCGCCAAACCAGTGGACGGTGGCTACCTGCTCAAGGGCAGCAAGATGTGGATCACCAACAGCCCCATCGCCGACGTCTTCGTGGTCTGGGCGAAGAAGGAAGATGCCCGCGGCTTGGCGGGCGGCCAGGAAAGCATCAACGGCTTCATCCTCGACAAGGGCATGAAGGGCCTGAGCGCGCCCAAGATCGAAGGCAAGATGAGCCTGCGCGCCAGTATCACCGGCGAGATCGTGATGGACGACGTGTTCGTGCCGGCCGAGAACCTGCTGCCCGGGGTGAACGGGCTGAAGGGGCCTTTCGGCTGCCTGAACAAGGCGCGCTTCGGCATCGCCTGGGGCGCTTTGGGTGCGGCCGAATTCTGCTGGCACGCGGCACGCCAGTACACGCTGGACCGTCAGCAGTTCGGCCGCCCGCTGGCCCAGAACCAGCTCATCCAGAAGAAGCTGGCCGACATGCAGACCGAGATCACGCTGGGCCTGCAGGCCTGCCTGCGCGTGGGCCGGCTGCTGGACGAAGGCCGCGCAGCGCCTGAGATGATCAGCCTGATCAAGCGCAACAGCTGCGGCAAGGCTCTGGACATCGCCCGCCTGGCGCGCGACATGCACGGCGGCAACGGCATCCACGACGAATACCACGTCATCCGGCACATGATCAACCTGGAGACGGTGAACACCTACGAAGGCACGCACGACGTGCATGCGCTGATCCTGGGCCGCGCCCAGACGGGCCTGCAGGCCTTCTTCTGAACGCCGCGCGCGCCACCGCGTGAACGAGCTCTTCCTCACGCTGGGCATCGAGTCCTGGAAGCCGCTGCTGGCCGCCCTGCTGCTGCCGCCGGTGCCGTTTCTGCTGCTGGCCTGGGTGGGCGCGCGGCTGATGTCGCGGCGCCGCGCCCTGGGCTGGCTGGTGCTGATGCTGGCGCTTGCCGCCATCTGGCTCAGCGCCACGGGCGCCGTGGCTGCCGGCTTGACGCGCTGGCTGCTCGAGCCACCGCCGGCGCTGACCGAGTCGCAGATCGCGGAACTGAAGCGCGCGCCA